>NZ_JASDCM010000021.1:0-59346 GCF_030407915.1 Pseudoalteromonas sp. APC 3250 | reverse complement strand
GTTCGGGGTTCGGGGTTCGGGGTTCGATAATTATCATAGATCCAAAAATAAAAAGCCAAACAATATAACGTGTTTGGCTAAATACATGTTGCTTTGAGCTCAGCGCCTATAGTGCCGAGCTCGAGGCAATAAATTAATCGCGGAAGTTTTTAAACTGAAATGGTTGACCTAAATCAGCAGTGCGTACAACTTGCATAGCCGCTTGTAAGTCATCACGCTTTTTACCTGTTACGCGAACTTCTTCACCTTGAATGGCCGCTTGTACTTTTACTTTAGAGTCTTTGATGGCTTTTACTACTTTTTTAGCCATGTCTTTTTCGATACCCTGTTTAAGTGCAACGTTACGAAAAACATTTTTGCCCGCACGAGAAATATCTTGTAGCTCTAAGCTTGCAACATCCATCCCACGTTTAGAGATTTTACTCGCTAAAATATCAAATAACTGCATTACCTGAGCATCTGCTTCAGCTTTTAATTTAATTGTTTTATCGTTTAGCTCTATTGATGCATCAACGCCTCTAAAATCAAATCGCGTTTCTAGTTCACGGTTGGCGTTATCAACCGCATTTTTTGCTTCGTTCATTTCTACTTCAGATACAATATCAAATGAAGGCATAGCGTTCTCCTAACTATCTAATCTTAATTTTATGCCGCAATTATAACGTTAAAATGATAAATCTTTACATTTTTCTGCATTTTGTTCAGGTGCGATACTAAATTAGTTTGATATACTGAGGCTTCTTTTTTATACGATTTTAGGAATTTTCGTGACAAGGCGTGTTTACCAAGCAATTTTTTTAATTAGTATTGTTGCGTTTACCTTCTTATTTGCTAAAGAGGTAAAGGGCGCGGCAAACTTATTTCCGCATGTTGATAAAGTAGCGCATTTTGGTATCTTCTTTTTACTTGCCATTATTATGGATAAAGCGTTTAAACTCCCATTATATGCACAAATACTATTACTCGCTGGTTACGGTGCAGCAATAGAAATTATGCAAGATAGCCTTCCTTACAGACAAGCATCACTGGCCGATTTTGTTGCCGATTTTATTGGTGCAGCGAGCTACTTTTTAGCTAAAGCCCTGTTAACACTGCGTAAAAAGAAGCATTATGGCTAACATACTTGTTGTAGGTGATGGCGCTATTGGCTTGTTATTTAGCCATTTTTTAGCCAAGCATCACGCTATATATATACTTACTCGAAAAGGCACAGTTAATACTCGCTTTTACAGCCACAGTAACGCTGCGTCTGAAAAAATTAACGCCACTTTTATCTCACAAGAGCAGTTATCTCAAACTCCTGAATTTGATATTGTTTTATTCACGGTAAAAGCGTTTGCAGTGCAACAAGCCTATGCTCAAGTAAAACCTTATCTAGGCAATAATACCCATATTATACTGAGTCATAATGGCATGGGTAATGTTGAACAATTAAATGAACAACTAACAAAGCAGCAGTCATTGTACTTTTTAACCACCAGCATGGCTGGATTTAAGTCAAACCCTAATATTGTGCAACATACCGGAAACGGGCAAAGTGTATTAGGGGGCTGTAATCAACTAGCTATTCAAAATATTCAACAGCTTAGTGCGCAATTACACACTATTCCGCAGTTAATTGTCAGTAACAATATTGAACAACTACGGTTTGAAAAGCTACTGGTTAATATTGCAATAAATCCATTAACCGCTCACCACAATATAAAAAATGGTCAGTTACGTGCACCGCAATACAGTAGTGCAATTATTAATTTATTAGCTGAGGCGTGCCACATTGCAACCGCGCTAAAACTCAATATTAAGCTTATAGATGCCCTAGAGCGGGCTTACAAAGTAATGAGTTTAACTGCCGAAAATTACTCTTCGATGCATCAAGATGTAATGCACAATAGACAAACAGAGATCATGGCGATTTGTGGCTATATAAGTGAGCAAGGAAAACTGCACCATATTGCAACACCTTATAATGACGCCTTACTTGCTAAAATTTTGGCAAAAAAAAGCGCGGAATAAATCCGCGCATCTAATATATTAAGCCATTAAGGACGATATACTCTAACAGTGGTAAAGCCTTCTTCGTGAAGAATAAGCGCTTGTAATTGGCTCATTACTCCTTTTTGGCAATATAAGTAATAATCTTTACCTTTAGGTAAATCGCCAAACTTTGTTGCTAAGCGGAAAAACGGTAAGTGGATAACTTCAATACCTTCAATTTCCAGCGGCGCCGCATCTTCTTCTTCAGGCGAGCGAATATCAACAACAACCGCTCCCTCTGGTAACTCTGTAACTGATTCTGCCTCTTTAAGCTCTTGCTTAGCCTCAACATCAATATCGCGCACATCCATAACACGGGCGTTATCAATAACGGTATCTAATACATCAAAGTCAAACTTTTCTTCTTCTGCTTTAATCACTTCAATTTTGGCTTTAACTGTCGGCTTTTTAGAGATCACACCGCAGTATTCAGGCATCGTCTCTGCCATTTCTGCAGTGCCTATTTGGCGCGCTATATTGATGATTTCTTGCTTATCATGTTGGATAAGTGGGCGTAAAATGAGCGTTTCGGTTACGCGGTCAATCACACTTAAGTTAGCTAAGGTTTGACTAGACACCTGACCTATACTTTCACCCGTAACCAATGCTTTAATATTTAGTTTTTCAGCGACGGCACTACCCGCTCGCATCATCATACGTTTAAGGACAACGCCCATTTGGCTGTTCTCAACGTTTTCTAAGATTTCAGCAACCACTGGCTCAAAATCAACAGTAATAAACTTAACTTTGTGAGTAGAGCTGTATTGTTTCCATAGATAGTAACTCGCTTGTTTAACCCCAATTTCATGAGCAGCGCCACCTAAATTAAAGAATAAAAAGTGCGTGCGAGCACCTTTACGGATCATTTGATAACTGGCAACGCCAGAATCAAACCCACCAGACATAAGCGATAATACATCGTCTTGTGTTGGCAGTGGAAAGCCCGCCATTCCTAAATGCGTTTGCGTTACTATGTAGGCTTTTTCGTCTTTAATTTCTAAACGAATCGTTACTTCTGGGCGACTTAGCTTTACTCGAGCCCCTTCAACATGTTGATTAAGCCCGCCACCAACGTAACGCTCTAGCTCAGTTGAAGTAAAATCATGTTGACCTATGCGCTTAGCACGGACACAAAAGGTTTTACCAATAATAGTGTGACCAACTAGCTCAATAGTTTTTTGATAAATGTCATCAATCGTTTTAAAGTCTGTTTCAGTCACTTCAATAAATTGCACGATGCCAGGTATACGTTGTAAGCTGTCGATAAAATCAAGGCGAGTTTGAGCATCGTCCAGTTTTGTTACAACTGAAATGTTATCCCAGTTATTACGTACTTGTACTTTTTCGTCAACACGACGCAATACAATTTTAATGTTATTTTCTAACACTTTAGTAAAGCGTTTACGGACTGAACGGCTTTTAATGGCTATTTCAGGGTGAAGTTTGACGATAAATTTAAGCATAGTTTAACTCTTAGACTGCGGGAATTCGCGCACCCAGGTATTGGGCGCGGCGGATTATAGCAAAAAATTTAGCGCCTAGGAACTAACCAACTTAACGGGCTTAAGGATTCTGGGGAGCAGCATTTGCTAAAAGTGCGTACTTGTCTCTTAACTGATTAATTTTATTTGCGCTTTTTTCGGTGCTGTAGGCTTTAAATAAAGTCAGTACTTTTACAATACCAGGGTAAATATCTTGCTCAACCAGCACACCACTAAGCCTTCTTGCTTTCATATAGGGTGTCCAAAAGCTGACCGTTAATTTTAACGTATGAGCAAGTTCGATAGCATCTTGTTCATCAATGGCAATAATTTCGCTGTCGCGTAAAGCCAAAATGATGTTACGCACCTGCTCAAGTAACTCCTGTTGAAAATCAATGTAACCTTGTTTTAAATGACTATCGCGAGCGAGAATATCGCCAAGGTTGTCGTAAAAAAAATGATAGCGCCACATCAATTCAAATAGCGAATCTAAATAAGGACCTAAGTGTTCAAAAGCATCGTCGCCTTGATCGACCGGCTTAAAATGAGTACTTAAATGGTCACGATAAAGTGCAAATATATGGCGAATAATGTCTTCTTTAT
Source organism: Pseudoalteromonas sp. APC 3250 (assembly GCF_030407915.1). Taxonomy (NCBI): domain Bacteria; kingdom Pseudomonadati; phylum Pseudomonadota; class Gammaproteobacteria; order Alteromonadales; family Pseudoalteromonadaceae; genus Pseudoalteromonas; species Pseudoalteromonas sp. APC 3250. The sequence continues at coordinate 55,228 of NZ_JASDCM010000021.1, read as the reverse complement.
TTTTAAAGTGGTAGTACAGATTACCCGGACTCATACCTAAACTCGATGCGATATGATTAGTAGATATTGCTCTTTCACCATGTTCATTAAACAATGAAATACTGGTTTGAATTATTTTATCCTTGGTATTCATATACTCATTACTCAATTTTCGAAAATACGATGCTGCATTAAAATAATCCGCCTAGTATAAACAAATCATTGCATTTGTAACACTGCGCAGCTGCAGTTATATACAATTTACTCACAAGGCTGCTTTGCACACTAAACACTGCTACACTACGGCTAAAAATAATAACACAGTAAATATTATGAAAGTGACCGCAATCTACCCAGGCACATTTGACCCTCTTACCAACGGCCACACTGATTTAATTCAGCGTGCGGCTAAAATGTTCGATACCGTTATTGTGGCTATTGCTCATAACCCAAGTAAAAAACCGTGTTTTACTTTAGAAGAGCGCGTTGATTTAGCAAATGAGATTTTAAGCCATTTAGATAATGTAAAAGTCATTGGCTTTTCAGGGCTACTCGCCGATTTAGCCCGTGACCATAATGCTAATGTACTGATCAGAGGCATAAGAGCGGTTTCTGATTTTGATTACGAGTTTCAGCTCGCGAATATGAACCGCCGTTTAAACCCTGATTTAGAAAGCGTATTTTTAACGCCCGCCGAGCGCAATACTTTTATATCATCAACACTAGTAAAAGAAGTAGCACGCCATAACGGGGATGTGAGTGAGTTTGTTGATACCATAGTAATGAAAGCCCTGCAATCAAGGCTTGGGAAAACTAAGCATTAAATAATTTTTTCAGAAAGTAGCGTATAAATGAGACGCTACTTTTAAGCACCTAAAATAAAACGGCCTTTAAATCTTTTCACTAACCAGAGTATTTTTAACACGTCTTTATTTATGATTAAAACTACCGCCATAACACAATCACTGACAACTTGACCTATGGCATAAAGTGCCCAAAACCACCAGTAATCGGTATTATCCTGCATGCTGACATCGTAATGCATACCTAAAAACATGAGTGCATTAAAGCTAAGCCCTACAATAAGGTAATAAAAAGCAACAGGAATAATTTTGCCCTTAATAAAGTATCCCCAAATAACTAGCAAAACAATAGTCACTATATCAAACATAAACATTTTAAGATGAGGTGTTTCTGTAGTTGGATCAATGAACATGCTTGAAGTGTAAGATAGCATCATAATAAAAGAGAGAAGCAAAAGGTTTTTATTGTGATTGTTTATACTTGTCGATAAATTATACAGAAAAGCGATTACAAATAACCAAGTTATAAAAATCGACATATAATCAAAAATCGCGACTAACTGCCAAAGAAAATCAGCCATTAATAATAGCTCTATTAATTCTAATTTTTACAAGCCAATTTTTAAATTTCACTACTCTCAAAAAGTCTTTATTAATAAAGAAAATAGCTATCATCATAAAGTCCATTAGGTTAATACTCATTGAATAAAACGACCAAAACCACCACGGTGTGCTGTTATTAAAGACTAGCACGTCTATGTGCATACCAAAAAATAACAGTGAGTTTATGCTTAACCCTAATAATAGATAAGTAGATATAACATTTTTAGTTAAGAAGTTGCTTACAACCAAAATAACCAAAATTGTTACTAAATCAAAAAGTAATAATTTCATATAAGAAATATTTTGGATATCAATGAACAGGCTTGAAGAGTATGAAACCGACATTATTAGCGACAGCCATAAAGCCTCTTTTTTGGGTTTATTTATACTCGTTACTAATGAGTATAAAAAAGCCATTAAAAAACCCCATTGAACAAATGCGCCTATATAAAGAGATACATATGGACTGAGCAAAAAATCATCCATTTGAGACACCATTTTTAACCATAGGTTTTAATGCTTTTGCACCTTGATTGATATTTACATAATCTAAGTTTATTACCAAAGAAGCTATCATTAATATATCAATTAAGTTTATAGAAATAGAGTAAAAACTCCAAAACCACCACTCCTGAGTATTCCCTAGAATGTATAAATCATAATAAATAAAACCAACTAATACACTATTTATGGTTAAGCCTACAATGATGAAATATGCAGGTAAAGATGGAGTAACCTTTGCTTTTTTAATCGCAAAAGCAATAAAGGCAATGGTTAAAAAATCGTAAACTATCCAATTAAAATACACATGCTCTACTATATATAGATAATCACTTAATACATATGAACACAGCATTGTTGCAGCTAAATAAAGAGAAGATTTATTTGGAGTATTTATACTTTTTACAAAACAATACAGGACAGCCATTAGGAAGCCCCACTGAATGAATGCGCTTACATATTCACCAAGGGTATAGCTTATATACATGTTTATGAGAAGTTGTTTTCAGGTTGAATACTTGAGCCTTTGAAGAATTTGTTTTTTAATTTATGAAGACCAAGGAAGTCTCTATCTACAATTAAAACTACGATCATTATTAAATCTATTATGTTTACAGAGAATGCATAAAGATCCCAAAGGAACCATGCGTCTCTATTTTCATTTATGTAGATATCCAAATACATAGATAAGCTAAAAATTGAATTAAGTATCAATCCGGTAATAATATACAAAAAAGATGGAGTTGTTTTTTTGAAAATATAGAAGGCTAAAACCAGTACAGCAATAGTAGCATAATCATAGAGCGCCCAGTCTAAATAAACTGAGTTTTCGACGGATAACCATGTAAAAAAATAATTTGATATTGTATATGACAGCATCATTATAAATGAACTGAGTAGTAAGGTTGTATTTCTTTTTATACCAAGTGTAAATACAAAAGCATTAAAGAAAAACGCCATCAAAAAGCCCCAAGAAGCAAACGCTGACAGCGAGAAAAAACCAAAAAACTCAGTTATAAACATTTAGTGCCCTATTTTGTATCACGCAATTTTTGGTCGAACAATCACGACTCCGCCTCGCTGAAGATCTGCGCCGCTTGCGGCAGCCATCGCCTCTTGAGAGATACTTACTGTATCAGATTGTAGGGTTTTAGGGCTAGCAGTTTGTTCCATTGCAGGCTTTAATTGTTGCGTTTTATTGTATGCTTGCATTTGTACTTGGCTATTAGCTGAAATTTGCATGTGATTAATCCTTTTGAGTATTAAATTTTTATTATTGGCGTAAATTTAAATCACACCACCTGGAGCAGTTACTAAATAACTGCGGTAACGTATTGCCTTCGTTGATTAATTGACTCAACAACACACTACAGAACTATAAATGCAACCGATATGCCAACTTTAAATTAATAGTATGTTAATTTAAAAATTATTTTATTTTACTCAAAAAAAAACGCATCGGGGTCACCGTGCGTTTTTTATCCTAGGGATTGCTCAAGCCACATTTTTACAAGGGATCTCCATGCTATTACTTGGCTTTAACATATATTCCATTGCGACTTCATCACAGTTTTCTTTACGTAAACATAGCTCACAATCTTTCATGACTTTTTCAGGTAGGCTCTCTTTATTACAGAAACTAAACCGCTGATTTTCGAAAAAGTCAGGTACACGAGTCAGAACGATGACACGATTGAGTGCCAATTTTTTGGCTTTTACTAATAAATGTTCTACTAGCTCTCGCCCTTGGCCTGTTACTGCGCTTTTAGGGTCAATACCTAATGAGCGTATTTCAGCTAATCCAGTGTCGTAAATGTATAATGAAGCACAACCTGATACCTGACCGTTTATCTCGGTTACAGCAAACTCATTAATTGAGTGCACCATGTCACTTTTAGCGCGCGGTAAGTTTTCGCCGACTGTTGCCCAGTGTTGTACGAGTTTAGCTATTGCTTCCACGTCATCTAGGTTTGCATCACGAACTGTTATTTGCTGTTTTTTTTTCGCGTCTTTCACCGCTTTACTTACTTGTTCTAATGAGGTTCCACCAAGTGCTTGACGTGCTTTAATACAGGCATCAATTTCAAGTACCGGATACACATCATCTTCAAACACTGGGTTTACTGATTTATACTGCTCAAGTGAAAGCTCCTCTAACGTTTTACCTTCACTAATAGCTAATTGCACCAACACGCCAACAATATGATGCCCTTCTCTAAACGGTACACCTTTGGCGACCAAATAATCAGCAAGCTCGGTTGCATTTGCGTGGCCACCTTTTGCCGCTGCTAAGGTTTTGTCTGCTTTAACTGTTACACCCTTAATACACGCTTGCGCCATATGAATACACGCAAGCCACGTTGGCATAGCGTCAAAAATGCCTTCTTTATCTTCTTGCATGTCTTTATTGTAGGCAAGCGGCAGTGCTTTTAGAGTCATCATCATTGCACTAAACGCACCAAATACCCGCCCTGTTTTACCACGAATTAGCTCTAATGCATCTGGGTTCTTTTTCTGCGGCATCAAAGATGAGCCCGATGTAACATTATCAGCCAGTTCGATAAACCCAGCTTCTCCTGAGTTATAAAAAATCAAGTCTTCAGACATGCGCGATAAGTGGATCATAGAAATAGACGCACAGCTTAATAGCTCAACCACAAAGTCACGATCAGATACACCATCAAGGCTGTTTTTAGTCGCGCCTGTAAACCCTAACCCTTGTGCAAGTGCATGACGGTCAATCGGATAGGCAGTTCCCGCAAGAGCGCCACTGCCGAGTGGACAATAGTTCATTCGTGCTTGGGCATCTTGCAACCGGCTTTCATCACGCTCTAACATTTCTACATAAGCCATACACCAGTGACTAAATAACACCGGCTGTGCACGCTGTAAGTGCGTATACCCTGGCAATATTGTGCCAAGCTCACGTTCAGCCAAGCTAATAAATTCAGCTTTTAGTTGTGCAATCGCTTTTAAGATATGATCGGCAGTATCGCGACACCATAATCTAAAGTCGGTAGCAACTTGGTCGTTACGGCTTCGGCCTGTGTGTAATTTTTTAGCTAAATCACCCACTTTTTCAATTAGCGCGGCTTCAACATGCGAGTGAATATCCTCAGCACCTGAGGTGGCAACAGCGTGTGGATCTGCTTTTACCTCTTCAAGTAATTCATATAATGCCGATACCAGCTTTTGGTGTTCGTCATTAGATAACACGTTCACTTGTTCAAGTGCGCCAGCCCATGCAACAGAGCCAATAATATCTTGCTCTGCTAATTGATAATCGAAGGGAAGTGAATCGTTAAATTGTTTAAACGCTTCATCTGGACCCGTAGAAAAACGCCCGCCCCATAATGCCATGAAATCTCTCCAAACCCGATAATAGCCCCTTAATTCCAAGGGGCATAAAAAATTACTTTTTAGCTAATGCTGAAATTCTGCTTGATAGTGAGAATAAACGAATAAAGCCTTCTGCGTGCGATTGGTCATAAACATCGTCTTCACCGAAAGTAGCAAAATCTTCGCTGTATAAACTGTTAGGTGATTTTTTCTGAACCGCTGTTACTTGCCCTTTATAAAGTTTAAGTACCACTTCACCTGTCGCTAACGTAGAAAGCGCTTCTGCACCGGCTAAAATAGAATCTTTAAGCGGCGTAAACCAACGACCGTCGTAGACTAAATGCGAAAATTCACCACCGAGTACCTCTTTCCATTTACGGCTTGACTTATCAAGAACGAGCTCATCAATTGCTTGAAGCGCCGCCATGATCACTGTACCGCCTGGTGTTTCATAACAACCGCGTGATTTCATGCCCACTAAACGGTTTTCTACAATATCAACACGACCAACACCATGCGGGGCTGCAATGTCGTTTAGTTTAACTAAACAGTCGTAAGGCTTTAATTGTTCGCCGTTTACAGCAACCACTTCACCTTCTACAACTGATAAAGTGACATGCTCAGCTTTATCGGGCGCTTGCTCTGGTGAATTAGTCCAGGTCCATACCTGCTCACTTGGCTCACACCAAGGGTCTTCAAGCTCGCCGCCTTCGTGGGAGATATGCCATGCGTTAGCATCACGACTGTAAATTTTAGTTGCTGATGCAGAACACGGAATATCACGCTCAGCTAGGTAATCAAGCAATGATTCACGACTTGATAAATCCCACTCACGCCATGGCGCAATCACTTTTAAATCAGGAGCCAGTGCTGCAAAACATGACTCAAAACGTACTTGGTCGTTACCTTTACCCGTACAGCCATGAGAAAGTGCATCTGCCCCCACTTTACGGGCAATTTCAACTTGGGCTTTGGCGATGATTGGACGTGCCATAGAAGTACCTAGTAAGTAGGTCCCTTCGTATATAGAGCCTGTTTTAAGTGTTGGGTAAATGTAATCACTTACCATTTCATCTTTCAAATCAACTACGTAACATTCAGATGCACCCGATGCAATGGCTTTCGCTTCTACGCCTTCAAGTTCTTCTGCGCCCTGGCCAACATCGGCCACAAAGGCAATAACTTCACAGCCGTAGTTTTCTTTTAACCATGGCACAATAGCCGATGTATCAAGACCACCTGAATAGGCTAAAACGACTTTTTTAATTGAACTCATAGGTGTTCCTTAACAAAATTTGGATTTAATAATGTAACAAGCAGAGCATTTTGCGCATGCATACGATTTTCTGCTTGTTGAATAATTTTTGATGCGGGGCCATCCATCACCTCAGAGGTAATTTCAAACTCACGGTGTGCCGGTTGGCAATGTAATACCGTGGTAGCCCCAGTTTTTTTAAGTAATGCCTGATTTAATTGATAAGGCATGTATTTTTCTTTCACTTGCTCAAGCGGTGTGGTGTCTCCCATAGAAACCCAGGTATCAGCGTAAACTGCGTTAGCACCTACCGCAGCCTCAACTCTGTCACTTACCATCACAGACGCCCCATTCATTGCGGCAATTTGCTCCGCTTTTTTAAGAATTTGCGAATCGGGCGAACTGCCTTTTGGCGTCACAGCAACAAAATCAGTACCTAAAGTTGCTGCAAGTAGCATCAGTGAATGCGTTACGTTATTACCTTCACCTAAATAAGCCAACTTTAGCTGACTAACATCACCGTGCACTTCTTGAAGCGTTAAAAAATCAGCTAAGGCTTGGCATGGGTGATATAAATCACACAAACTATTAACCACAGGAACAGACGAATACTCACCTAAGGTAGTTAACGTACTGTGCTGATTAACCCGGGCAACGATACCATCAGCCCAAGTTGAAATATTCAAGGCAAAATCTTTTATTGATTCACGAGCTCCCATCGCGCCGTTTTGTTGATCAAGATAAACCGCATGACCGCCTAAACGGTTTATACCAATATCAAACGATAAACGCGTACGTAAACTTTGCTTTTCGAACAGAGTAACCACTGACTTACCAGCTAACACTTGGCTGTACTTTGCAGGGCTTTCTTTAATATCTTGCGCTAATTTTAATAAATTAAGGGCGCCTTGTTGGTCTAATTCTAGACCCGTTATAAAATCTTTAAACATATTCAACCTATGGTGTCACTTTAGTTCCGACGTGCTCGCCTTGCAGCAAAGCCGTTAAATTTTCTGGCTTTTGCCAGCTGGAAATGTACACACCGCGTCGTAAATGTTGGGCAGCGTGAAGGCTGGTCTTAACTTTGACCTCCATCCCGCCCACAATTACTCCCTCTGCAATTAAAGTATCAATGTGTTTTGTGTCAAGTTGATGTAGTGGATGCTTATTCACATCAAGCACCGCTTCTACATCTGTCATAAAAATAAGTTCGGCGTTTAAATTACTCGCAATCGCGGCTGCTGCTTCGTCAGCATTGACGTTGTACCAAAGCCCTTGCTCATCAAAACCGATGGAGCTGACTATAGGTAAACGCCCGCCACTGAGTAATTCATTAATAATAGAATCATCATTACTATGGCATTGACCTACTTGCCCTAGCGCTTTTAATTTTTGTGATGCTGTTATTCCAGCTTCATATAAACTCAAGCCAACGGGTTTGTGCCCAGCAGTCATTGCTTGCGCCATTAATTGTTTGTTTGCTGCTCCCGCTAATGCTCCTACAATATAAGGCATCTGTTCTTTAGGGCTGATACGCAAACCTTGGTGTTTAGCACTGGCAAAACCGGCTTCAGCTAGCCAATGGTCAACTAATGAGCCACCGCCATGAACAATGACAAATTGTGCATCATGTTGCTCATTAAAAACCTCAAAAAGCGCTTTAGCGGCATTTTCAGTATTGAGTACTGCGCCACCGAGTTTAATAACCCACGTTTTACTGCTCATTTAAACGCTCCTACTAAACCTGTAGTGTGAGGCAAACCCATTGACAAATTAATACATTGCAGAGCCTGACCAGCCGCCCCTTTTAGTAAATTGTCAATCGCTGCCATTACTATTAATTGTGAGTCTTTCTGCTGCCATGCAATATCAACATAGGGTTGTTTTGCTACCCCTTTAATGGAGGGAATTTTGCCACCAAGCAATCGAATTAACGGCTCATCTGCTAATACTTGATACGCTTTAGTTACTTGCTCACTAGTCACACCCGGTTTTAGCTGTACATAAATGGTTTCTAAAATACCGCGCGGGAAATTACCTAAATGAGGAGTAAATAACACGTTATGGCCAAGATACTGCTGTATCTCAGGCCCATGACGATGGTTAAACAAACCATAAGCAGCTAGCGATACTTCGCAAAAATGCGTGCCAATACTTGCTTTACGACCTGCTCCAGTTACTCCCGATACAGCATTAATAATAATCCGCTCATCACTAAGTAACCCAGCTTGCTGAAGAGGCTTTAATGCGTTTAATGCGGCAGTTGGGTAGCAGCCAGCTACAGCGACTAACTGCGCCTTTGCAATGGCCTCACTATTCCACTCTGCAAGGCCATATGCAGCTTCATTGAGGAGCTCTGGATGCTGGTGTTCAAAACCATAATAAGTGACGTAATCTTCATTACTTTCAAGACGGTAACCACCAGACAAGTCAAATACCTTTTTGCCCATCGCTAAAAACTGAGGGGCTAAATCAACACTTACTTTATGGTCAGTGCATAAACACACATAGTCTGCTGAATGCGCTATATCACTCAATGCACTCTCATCAAGTGGTTGCAAAGGTAAGTCAAGTAACCCTAAGTGCTCAGGGTATAATTCACTGAGCAGTTTATGTTTATCCAAGCTTTGCGCTGATACATAACATGCTGATAATGTTAATGCTGGATGTTTGGAAATTAAGCTAGCCAATTCTGCGCCGCTGTAACCGCTGGCACCTATAATTACTACGTTCATTATTTACTCTTTATCTAAAATTAGTGACTACATTCCATGTTATTGACTTACACTAGGTTGCAACCTAGCTAAACTGATTAAATTAATGAGTGATAACTATCGTCGTATTATTTTCATGGCGTAACTTTAATATATTTATGCTTAAAAAGTGAATTGATATTCATCATAAATACTTTTATATTGTTATGCAATTAAATTGAATACTTATTTTGGATTTTTTTATGTCTCTGCCGTCTTTTATTTCGATGTATCAGCAATTAATTGCTGCCCCCTCTATTAGCGCTATTGAAGAGCATTTGTGTATGAGCAATAAAAGCGTAATTGAACTACTCGCTCAGTGGTGTGAAAGCTTAGGTTTTACCTGTGAAATAATAGAGTTAGAAGGTGGTAAAGGCCGCTACAACTTATTAGCAAAACGCGGACAAGGCGATGGCGGGTTAATGCTTGCGGGGCACACCGATACGGTGCCATTTGATGATAGCCGCTGGAATCAAAATCCATTTAAATTAACCGAACTTGATAACAAATTATATGGTTTAGGCAGTATTGATATGAAAGGCTTTTTTGCTTTTGTACTGCAGGCTATTAGTGAGCTTGATGAAAAGCAACAAACTCAACCTATTTTAATATTAGCGACCGCCGATGAAGAAACCACTATGGCTGGCGCACAGCAAATTTGTAAGCACCCAAATTTAAAGCCAAGCCGCTGTATTATTGGTGAACCCACTGATATGACACCAGTATTTACCCATAAAGGCCATATGACTACAGCAATCAGAGTCGTTGGTCGCTCAGGACATAGCTCTGATCCCGAACGGGGCCTTAATGCCATCGAAGTAATGCATAAAGTGATTACAAAATTACTGATCTTAAAAGAACAAATTAAGAATAAATATTCAATAAATCACTTTGAAATTCCTTATCCAACACTCAACTTAGGCAATATTCATGGGGGTGACAATGCCAACCGAATTTGTGGCTGCTGTGAAATGCACATTGATATGCGCCCTCTTCCCGGTTTAAGCGTGCAAGAGCTTCAAGCACTGGTACTTGATGCAACCTACGATATAAACCAGCAATACCCTAACTCTGTGAGCGTAATTGATTTGCATGAGCCAATTCCAGCATTTACGGGAAGCACAGATAGCGCGTTAGTCAAATTAGCCGAAAATATAGCAGGGCAAAAAGCAGTGGCTGTTAACTACTGTACCGAAGCGCCATTTATACAGCAACTCGGTTGTGAAACCATCGTAATGGGGCCAGGCTCTATTAACCAAGCGCATCAGCCCGATGAGTTTTTAGCAATGGAAAAAATCAAACCTTCTCAACAAATTATCAGCAACCTTATAAAGGCGAGTTGCTTTAATCAGTAACAAAAAAGACGCTTAATCGCGTCTTTTTTGTCATTGTATTTGTAGTTGTAATTACATATATTTTCGTAAATACTTTTTAAACACCGGATCAGTTTGTCCCAGTTCTTTCTGCTCTTCTAATATCTCTTTTAATATAGCACCTGAGGTAAGCGGGTTCGCAAGTACCACTCTAAATACCACGGTTGGTTGGTTATCATATTGAACTGGCGTTAAACGCGTACGCGATACAAATGAGCGACCCGATTCACGTTGGCGTTTTTGCATGCTGGCAGTAAAACGATTAAGCGCGGCAAAAATGTCTAAACGGGTTTGTGCATCAGCTTGGGCTATCGCATGTTTAATTTGTTTTGGTACATAGCGATAGGTCAGTAAGCAAAGTTCTGGCTCTGATATTAACTCAAAATCTTCATCGGCTTTTATTAAATCAGCAAAATAACGCGCTTTTTTAATACTGCGATCGATAAGCATTTCATAGCCTTTACGACCAATAACACGTAAGCAAGCATGCACTAACATCGCCATCCCAGGGCGACTTCCCTCAAGCGTATGGCTGCCTAAATCTTTAGAGCCTTTACGTAAAATATATTCAGCATGATGCTCGATGGCATCAGTTGCAGCAGGGTCTTTAAATAAGACTAAACCGGCCCCCATCGGCACATACATTTGCTTATGCGCATCAATGGTGATTGAATCTGCATGCTCAATACCTTTTAATAAATGCCTATGGGTATTAGACAGTAAAGTTGCTCCGCCCCACGCTGCATCAACATGAAAATGACAATTAATCTCTTGTGCTAAATTAGCCATATCTTCAAGTGGGTCAATATTACCGGTTTCAGTGGTTCCTGCGACTCCAATAATTGCCATCACTTTAATGCCTTGTGCTTCAAGCTCTAACGCTTTTTCTCGCATTGCACTAACATCGACTTTATTATCGGCAGAAGTTTTAATACCAATTAAATTTTCACGACCAATACCTAATAAATCAACCGATTTACCAAGCGAATAATGACCTCGTTCAGAAATTAAAACTGCCAGCCCTTTGTAACCATAGTGAAGCATTCCTGCAACTAAACCTTGTGCAGCAATGCCTTTAAAATTGCCATCCGCTTTTAATAAGCGATTTCGAGCTATCCAAAGTGCAGTAATATTTGCCACGGTGCCGCCAGAGCAAAATGCCCCTAACGAAGTTTTTGCACTGTGCATCCATTTAGAATAAAAACCATCACTTTGGCTATAAGCTAAATGATGCATCATCCCTAAAACTTGACGTTCTAATGGGGTAAACGCTTTCGAGGTTTCAATTTTTACTAGGTTTTGATTTAACCCAACCATTAATTTCGATAACGGTAGTAAAAAATGAGGCAGAGCCGATGTCATATGGCCAATAAAGCTTGGCGCTGCGGTATGAACAGAATGAGCAACCAGCTGCTCCATAATATCTTGAGCATAGCAAGACACAAACGTCGGTTCTTCAGGGATTGCCGCCGATTGAAAATCTTTTTCTATTTCATGTAATGGTTTTTCAATTGCCGCGATATTTTCGTTTAAGAAACCTGCTAAATTACTCGAAATTTCAAGCTCTATTTTGCTCAAAGTTGAGTCTGGCGCCTCTGGAACGGTGAATATCCGTTTAAGGCTTTCTTTAGAGGCGACGGCACAACGCTTTTGATCCATCTTCATACCTAGTGTGTGACTAAAACACCTGTTAGTTTGTAAAACACGCTAATATAAGGTGTTTTTTAAGCAACGGCATTTCTAAAAAATTGCGCTAACTTTACTGCAATATGACAAAAATGTCTCGTTTTAAGCCATAAAAGACAATACTAAATAGATAACATTTCACTATTTTTTAAATTTAGTACAAAGGGTAATTAAAATATTGGGCATTTATAATTTTTAAGTATAATAAAATCAACAAAAATAAGGATAATACATGCTCAAAGGAAATCTAAAATTAACACGGTTGGCGCTTGGAACCGTCTTTTTTTTGGTCAGCTTAATCATTTATGGTTACTACACTTACTCTGCCATTCAAAGTGATGTAATGCGCAGCATTGACAATCGCTTAATAAATGCAGCCACCAGCGTAAAGTATATTTTAGGTAGTGATTACCACGACAAAACATCGCAAGAAATCAGCTTTACAAGCTATCAAAATAAGGCCGAACAGCTTTCTGCTTTAGCCAATGATTTAAATATAGATTATTTATATTCAATGATATTAATTGATGAAAATATTTATTTTACTGCCTCCAGTTACACCCAAGATGATCAAAATAACGGTAAAGTTACCCAGTATTTAGATCTTTACCCTGAAGCGACGCCAATTAATATGGCGGCATTTTTATCAACGGCCCCTATTTTTGAAGTGTCAACGGCGCATCGTGGTCATTCTAAAACGGTGTATATTCCTCATATAGCAAAAAATGGCAGAACCTATTTAACTGCAGCTGATATTAGCGTCGATAAAATCAATACGGCTTTAATAACACGTTTGAATCAAGCCCTGCTTCATTTTAGTTGCGTACTGTTCATATTGTTATTGGTTTATATTCTTTATTGTTTTGGGGTACGCCGCTCACTAATGAGGGATCATGCTACGGGGTTTGAAAATCATATCGCCTTGGAAAAACAGCTAAAAAAAAGTAATGAGCATCATCTACAAATCGCGATTATTTTGGTTAACGAAATTGATAGTATCAGTCGCTTTTTTGGCACAAAAACAGCCGATGAAGTGATGAAAAAACTACTTAGTCACTTTAAGCAGCAAAACCGTCTGCAATCACGTATTTATCGTATTGCGACCAACAAGCTGGCCATTTTAACCAGTAAAGAAACACCTTTTGATGAGCTTTACAGCATTATTCAATCCCATAATAAAAATACACCTTTTATTACAGACCCATTTATTTATATTACACTCAACGCTGGAGTCGCAAGAGGGAATAAGTCATTACTGCTTAAGAATGCCCACATTGCTTTGCTGCAATCAAGGCAAGGTGTTCAACCCATAGTAAACTACTCAGAAGCGATTAACGACGCTAAATCTCTGTATTTATACAATGTAGAAATAGCAAAGGAAATTCGTGAAGCGTTTGATGCCCATCGCGTTGTTCCTTATTTTCAACCTGTTATAGATACCAATACCAATGCCATTATTAGGTATGACTGCTCACCAAGAATAGTGACCTCACATGGGGAGATTTTAACCCCTGATACCTTTTCTAATGCAGTAAATAGGCTGCGTATGGATGGGATGTTAACACGTACCTTATTTACTCAATGCATTTCGCGCTTTCGCAAATCAGCAATCAGCTGGGGGTTAACTGTGTGCGCTGAAAATATTGCAGATCCCACTATTTATGATCACATAGCGTATGAGCTTCATCGCTACCCCAACCCTGAAAACATTACTATTTCAATATTAGAGTCGCAGGTCATTACACACTACTATGAAATAAAATCATTTATTGCGATGGTGAAAAGTAAAGGGGCAAAAATCGTGATGCATTGTTGGGGTAATGAGTTTATTAATACGCTCAATACGTTAAAGATTGAGGTAGATGGCATTAAACTCGATGGTGCGATCACCAAGCAACTGGTAAATGATGAAAATACGTCGCTATTTATCGCCTATATTGCTGATATAGCCCAGCAGCTTGAACTTGAATTGGTTGTTGAGGCGGTAGAAAATAACACGGTTGCCGAGCTACTCAATAAACTAAATGTGACGCTGATGCAAGGTAGTTACCTTGGTAAACCAACGCCACACGTGACTCACTTTAAGCAACAATTAGCTATATAAGATTTATAACAAGCCGGTGGCTTTGCTGGCCACTGGCCCAGTACTTACGTTCGAAAGGGGTAATTGCTTCGTCTGACTCAAACAATTCGGTTTCACATGGATTCCCCGCTAATTCAAGCGCTCTGGCAAACTCTTTAACATAAATATCCCAATTACTGCGCACCTCAAGTAAACCACCTAACTTTACAATAAACGGGAATATAGCCGCCCCATGCCAGCGCCTTTGTATGTGTTTAGACTTAGGCCAAGGGTTAGGGTAAAGCAAATAGTGATGCGTAGGCTGCCAATTAGCAGCCACCGCTAAACGCCAAAAGTCATTTAAGTCAGCTTGCACTAAAATGTATTGACCACTTTCACTTTGTTTATATTCAACATCATGCTTATCAAGTCGATGAGATGACTTATCAATACCTATGACTAACGCTTCAGGATGACGTTTTGCTAAATTAGCGGTGCTCTCTCCGACCCCACAACAGGAGTCTAAAATAAGCGGCCCATTAAAGGCTTGCACTTTAGCATTAACTTCATCAAATGCGGTTTGCGTATGCGTTGCAATTGGCTTTTTAAACTCAGCCTGTAAGTGTTTATTAACTATTTTATCAAGCTTTTCATGAAGTCCCGCTTGATTAGATACAATACTACGTGAATTTGCATCGCTCATTAGTGTCTTAGCCCCACACCTTTTTTAATTAGCGTCAGTGCTAAAGTAAATAGGACGCTGATAAACACCAACAACACACCCATTGCGACCGATAAATCTACATCCGAAACACCTAAAAAACCATATCTAAATGCGTTAACCATATAAATAATTGGGTTTATTTGCGACACCATTTGCCAAAAATCAGGCAGTAAAGTGATTGAATAAAACACCCCGCCTAAATAGGTCAACGGCGTTAAAATAAAGGTAGGGATAATACTTATGTCATCAAAGCTGTTTGCATAAATAGCGTTAATTAACCCGCCCAAGGCAAACACCGCCGAGGTGAGAATAACAGTGGCTATAATCACAAAAATATTATGTATTTGTATATCAACAAAAAATAAAGAAACGCACGTTACGATAAAGCCAACCATAATGCCACGGGTCATACCTCCGCCCATATAACCCAGTACAATGATGTAATTAGGCACAGGTGCAACTAATAACTCTTCAATACTTTTTTGAAACTTAGTTGAGTAAAAGCTAGAGGCAACATTTGAATAAGAGTTAGTTATAACTGACATCATAATAAGGCCAGGGACAATAAACTCCATATAGCTAAAACCGCCCATGTCACCAATACGCGAGCCAATTAGGTTACCAAAAATAACAAAATATAAACTCATCGTGATCGCTGGCGGTACTAAGGTTTGCACCCAAATACGCAAAAAGCGAATGCACTCTTTAATCCAAATACTTTTTAAGGCTACGCCATATTTAAACATTTATTCGCCCCGCCCTTGCTCTAATAAACCTACAAATAATTCTTCTAATCGATTCGCTTTGTTTCGCATGCTCAGCACGGTATTACCTTGTTCAGTCAATGCTGTAAACACCGCGTTTAATCCTTGAGATTTAGCCACTTCAACTTCAATGGTGTGATCATCCCCCATAGTAAATTTGTATCCATCTAGCGTTACGGGTTTAGACGGTTGTTTTAAATCCAATACAAAGGTTTCTTTGTCTAATTTAGCAAGCAGGGCTTTAATCGTGGTGTTTTCAACAATTCGCCCGGTATCAATAATGGCGATGTTTTTACAAAGCAGTTCAGCTTCTTCAAGGTAGTGGGTTGTTAAAATAATGGTCACACCTTGTTCGTTAATTTGCCTTAAAAAGTCCCACATTGAACGGCGAAGCTCTATATCAACACCCGCTGTCGGCTCATCTAAAATAAGTAATTTGGGCTCATGCATTAAGGCACGTGCAATCATTAAACGGCGTTTCATACCACCAGATAAGGTACGCGCTTGCTTATCTTTTTTCTCGATTAATCCAAGCTGCGCTAAGTATTTATCTGCACGTTTATGTGCTTCGCCGCGCGGTACACCGTAGTAACCTGCTTGATTAACGAGTATTTGGCTCAGCGTTTCAAACTGACTAAAGTTAAACTCTTGTGGTACTAGGCCTAAATTCGCTTTAGCCGCCTCAAGGTCGGTATCAATATCGTGACCAAATACTTCAACTTTGCCTTTGGTCTTATTAACCAGTGAAGAAATTACCCCAATAGTGGTTGATTTACCCGCCCCATTCGGGCCAAGTAATGCAAAAAAGTCACCTTCGTGAACTTGTAAATCAACCCCTTTTACTGCCTCTACCCCATTTTTGTAAACCTTGGTAAGGCCTTCAATATTTAAAGCAATATTTTGCTTATTCATTTCTTACCCTCACCATAACCCCAACGCTTCGTGAGATTATGTTCAATATTTAAATGATCTAAAATTCGCGCCACCATAAAGTCAACCAAGTCTTCTATGCTTTGCGGTTGATGATAAAACCCAGGTGCTGCAGGCATAATTGTTACACCTAAACGCGATAATTTAAGCATGTTTTCTAAATGAATTTCGCTAAATGGCGTTTCGCGTGGCACTAAAATAAGCTGGCCTCGCTCCTTTATCACCACATCGGCGGCGCGCTCTAATAAATTATCTGATGCGCCGACTGCAATGGCAGACACAGAGCCTGCGCTACATGGACATACTACCATTTTTTTCGGCGCTGCAGAGCCCGAAGCTACCGGACTAAACCAATTATCTTTACCAAATACCTTTAACTGCCCAGGTTTTGCGTTATATAACAGACTTAATTGCTCTGTGGCCTTGTCTTCATTTGCTGATAGTTTAACATTTGATTCGGTATCAAAGACTACCCGCGCGGCACTTGAAATAAGCACATACACTTGAAACTGCTGCTCAAGCAACACTTCTAGCAACCTCAATCCATATGGAGCGCCTGATGCACCACTAAATGCTAAGGTGATTTTATCTTTAAATTGCACATTATTCTCCGCTGTATTTATTGGCCAAGCCATCAACAAGTTGTTGATGAAGGCCATTAAAACCACCATTACTCATAATTAAAACATGTTGATTTGGCTCAATACTTTCAAGCACTGTTTCGATAATGGCGATTGTAGAATCAAAACACTGCATACCGGCTTTTTCTGCTTGCTCCTTGAGCGACCAGCTTAAGTTTTCTGGTTCAAACAGTAGCACCTCATCCGCATCGCGTAATGAGTCTAACAATGTAAATTGATGAACTCCCATTTTCATGGTGTTAGAACGCGGCTCTAAAATCGCAATAATTTTGTCATTGCCCACTTTGGCGCGCAGCCCCGCAAGCGTTGTTTGTATCGCGGTAGGATGATGGGCAAAATCATCATACACTTTAATGTTATTTATATCCGCTTTAAGCTCCATCCGCCTTTTTGGGCTGATAAATTCGCCTAAAGCCGCAATACTGTGCTCAATAGCTATTCCTACATGGCGCGCTGCTGCAATGGCCATCATGGCATTTTTAACGTTATGCTCACCAATTGCCTGCCAGTTAACTACACCTTGCAGTTGCGTGTTTAATAACACATTAAATTGAGAACCATCCGCTTTAAGTAGCTGATAATCCCAATCATCGCCTAATGTTTCGCTCTCGCTCCACAGCCCTTTTGCTATAACATCGCTCAGAGCCTCATCATCTTTTGGCCACAATACTTTCCCGCTTTGCGGTAGTGTACGTATCAAATGGTGAAATTGTTTTTTAATCGCATTTAAATCTTCAAAAATATCAGCATGATCAAATTCAAGATTGTTTAAAATGAGTGTTCGCGGTAAATAATGAACAAACTTACTACGTTTATCGAAAAAGGCGGTGTCGTATTCATCGGCTTCTATTACAAAAAAAGGCGTTTGCCCAACCCGAGCCGAAAGACCAAAACTTTGCACGATCCCGCCAATTAAAAAGCCTGGTTTTAAACCTGCATATTCTAATATCCATGCCAGCATACTGGCAGTCGTTGTTTTACCATGGGTTCCTGCCACCGCCAGCACCCATGATTTTTGTAGTAAATTATGCTTAAGCCACTCTGGGCCTGAGGTATAAGGCAAGCCTTTATCTAATACATATTCAACACACGGATTCCCTCGGCTCATAGCATTACCTATGACGACTATGTCGGGTGCCGGTTCTAGTTGAGATACATCATAGCCTTGGGTTAGCTCGATTCCTAACTCTTCTAATTGGGTACTCATTGGTGGGTAAACGTTTTGATCAGACCCGGTAACGTGATGACCTAATGATTTAGCTATAGCGGCAATACCACCCATAAATGTGCCACAAATACCCAAAATATGTATATGCATTTACTATCCTTTCATCCTGCGCGGAATGTGCTCTAAGGCGAACTTTAATGGCGCTATAATGCCAAAATTTAGATCAAGTTACCATCAGGGTCTGTTGAGCTTTCTAGGTAAATTTGCAGCAGATGTTTGGTATTTCAACAAGACAGCGCCGATGCGATGTTTGGCGCAAATAAAAAAGCCTCCCAAGGTGGGAGGCTTTTTAAAGATTAATGGCTTATAGCATTAAAAAGAATATTAAGCCGATGCCTAATAACAAACGATAAATAACAAATGGCAGCATACCCATTCGTTCAATCACTTTTAAAAACATAAAAATACAGGCATAAGCTGATAAAAACGACAGCACTACACCCAACAATAAAGCAGTCCAATCAACAATATGATCGCCAAGCGCTAGCTCTGCTGTGTAATAAAGGCCCATCATTGAAATAATCGGAATAGCCAGCAAAAACGAAAAACGGGCTGCACTTTGCTTATTCATACCCAGCATTAAACCCGCGGTCATGGTAATACCTGAGCGAGAAGTCCCTGGGATCATCGCAACGGCTTGCGCAAAGCCAATGATGAGTGCGGTTTTCCAATTAAGCTGATAAATTGTTTTTATTTGCTTACCTTTAGCATCGGCGTACCACAACAACAAACCAAATACGATGGTTGTGGTTGCAATCACCCATGCACTGCGCAAATACAGTTCAACAAAATCTTTTAGCAATAGCCCTAAAATAGCGGCAGGCACAGTACCTAAAATTATCCACCAGCCTAGTTTGCTGTCATCTGTTGTACCTTGTGCACCAAACGATTTAAACCAAGCACCGAGTATATCGGCCACTTCTTTACGAAAATAAATAACAACAGCAATTAACGTTCCTACATGAACGGCAACATCAAATGCCAAGCCTTGATCTTCCCAGCCTAAAATTTGCGACGGTAAAATTAAGTGTGCAGAACTCGATATAGGTAAAAATTCAGTAAATCCCTGAATTAGGGCTAAAACAATTATTTCTATAATACTCATGGGTTAGAAAACTCCACCTTCCATAGTTTTTGTTGAGGGTTGTTATATGCATTCCATATTTGGGCAATCGTTTTTTTTGCTACAGGGTGATAAAAATCAGGAGCCACCTCTGCTAAAGGCTGTAATACAAAGGCATTTTTGGTAATTTCGTCACGTGGTAGTTGAGCTGGGCTCTCGCAAATGACATCATCGTAAAAGAGTAAATCGAGATCCAAGGTGCGCGGGCTAAATTTTTTATCATTTGCTTTGCGACCATTATCGCGCTCTATTTGTTTTAATAACGCACACACATCTTCAAGCACCATTTCGGTAGTGGCAGCGAGTACGGAGTTGTAAAAGTTATTACCGGCAAAACCCACCGCTTCACTTTCAAATACCGAAGAATGTTGTGTATTTTTAAAGTGTTTATTTAACGCCACTAAAGCACGCCTGATATGCTCTGCTTTATTAATATTCGACCCTAAGCTAATAAATATTTGCGCCATTTAAGCAAGAACCTTGTTACGCGTTATTTCTACACCGACGGTTTGCGCTTGTGCAACTGCAGCGGGCTTACTTACTTTTATTGTCACTTGTGGGGTATTAAATTCGGTTAAAATGATTTGCGCTAATTGCTCCACCAGTGTTTCTAAAAGCTCTACCGGTTTAGCCGTACTGTGTTCGATAACACGCTCACTTACCTTAGCGTAATCCAGTGCCAAGTTAATATCGTCGTTTTGCGCTGCGGGCTTGATGTCGCTTAACATTTCAATATCAAAGTACAGGCTTTGTTTACTTTTCTTTTCAAAATCATACACCCCGATAATCGTTTCGACATGCAATTGTGATATAAATACCTTGTCCATTGATACTCCAAATGACTGTAACAAGTCACTGAGTTAATTACATATTGTATCAATCAAATTAATACTGTATATACTTTAATCAGTGTTTAAATATACTAAAATTACTTCTACAATAGAATCGTTACAAAATTGCGAGTAATTTAAGAAGCCCGTAAATTTTGACGCCAATAATAGCTTAAAAGTAATGATTAAAAAATAAGGAAGCGCGTGTTAGTCATTTTAATGTTTGTTTTAGCCTATTTGCTCGGCTCGATTTCATCGGCCATTTTAGTGTCGCGGCTATTCAAACTCCCCGATCCACGCACGCATGGCTCCAATAATCCAGGTGCAACCAATGTTTACCGCTTAGGCGGGTCACTTCCTGCATGCTTAGTTTTAGTCTTCGATATTTTAAAGGGCACAATCCCTGTTTGGGGCGCTTATTTTTTAAAACTCGAGCCATTAGAGCTTGGTTTAATCGCCGTTGCTGCATGCCTAGGGCATATGTACCCATTATTCTTTAGTTTTAAGGGCGGTAAGGCGGTTGCAACTGCATTTGGCTCGTTACTACCGATAGGGCTTTCTTTAGGAGGGTTATTGATTGGTACTTGGTTGCTGATTGTCGCGATTACTCGTTACTCATCACTTGCCGCGTTAGTGGCCGTTACGCTAGCCCCTTTATACACATGGTGGATTAAACCGTTATACACCTTACCGGTGACCTTTATTACGCTACTGATCATTATTAGGCATCGCACTAATATTGTGCGTTTATTTAAAGGGGAAGAACCAAAAGTAGGGACTAAACAAGCCCCTACAGATGATAAGAAGTAATAACTAACCTGAATTCTGGTTAACTATATTGCTTCTAAGCTATCGATTGGCCAGCGCGGTTTAGTTTTCATATCAAGCGTAGCAAACTGCCCCGCTTTTAAACGCTGCATACCGGCATACGCTATCATTGCACCATTGTCAGTACAAAACTCAGTACGAGGGTAAAACACTTCGCCCTTCATACCTTGCATCACACGCTCTAATTGCAAACGTAATTGCGTATTAGCACTTACGCCACCGGCTATTACTAAGCGCTTAATACCGGTTTGTTTTAATGCGCGCTTACACTTAATTACTAAAGTATCAATAACGGCCGTTTGAAATGCATGAGCAATATCTGCTTTTGTTTGCTCATCACTGTCGTTTTCACGAATAGCAATTGAAGCGGCGGTTTTTAGGCCACTAAAGCTAAAATCTAAGCCAGGTTTGTCTGTCATTGGACGCGGAAAAACAAATCGCTTAGCAACACCTTGTTCAGCCATTTTAGCCAAACGAGGGCCGCCTGGATAATCAAGCCCAAGTAACTTGGCTGTTTTATCAAATGCTTCACCAGCAGCATCATCTACCGACTCACCCAATACTTCGTATTGACCAATACCAGCAACTTTTACCATCATGGTATGACCGCCAGAAACCAATAAGGCAATAAATGGGAACTCGGGGACGTTTTCCTCAAGCATTGGCGCTAATAAATGCCCTTCCATATGGTGCACTGCCACCGCTGGGATATCCCAGCCATATGCTAAAGAGCGACCAATTGAGGTACCTACTAACAAAGCCCCTACTAAACCTGGCCCTGCCGTATAAGCAATACCATCTAAATCTTCAGGACCACAACCCGCTTGCGCAAATGCCGCATCAATAAGCGGCAATGTTTTACGTACGTGATCGCGCGAGGCAAGTTCAGGTACTACACCACCATAGTCTGCATGTACTTTTACTTGGCTATATAATTGATGGGCTAGCAGCCCTTTTTCGTCATCATAAATAGCAATACCAGTTTCATCGCATGATGATTCAATGCCTAAAATTCGCATTGTTAATTCTCCTGCCACCTAACAAGGTGTTTAAAACAAATAACTTACAGTGCTAAACCAATGTTAGTTTGGCCATCAGCAAGGACATGCTTTTTCAATGCTTTCACATTTTCAGCAGTGATACGCCCCATTGCTTCTACAAAATCAATTAGTTCACCTAATACCTCTATTTCGTATTGCATCAGTGGGTGTTCACGCACCGCTTTGTTATCGGCAACATCCCCTTCAACCGTCATTTGGTACTCAATAAAGCGAGCTACGGTGGCCTGTGATATTTTACTCACATTAACAAACTCTTGCTCATCTTGTGCTAAAAGGCCATGCATTAAACTCAGTAATGAGGTGGCAGCATCGATTGCAGGATAGGTACCAAACATATCAAAATCGGCAAGTTCAGGAACATTAGGTTCTATTTTTTCAACTTGCTTTTCTAAATCAATTTTACTTTTAGGAAGGAGTATTTTTTCCCAACATACATTTAAAGCATTGCGTAAAATAACCTCATCGCCAAAGCCGGTAGCCTCACTAAATAGCCCATAATTAGGCAACATACGCTCTATTAACGCACTGGCCAATACCGCTTTTTGTAAATAATTTAACTCTCTAATACGCTGAAAATTATTCGCTTTTGTCATTCTTTAAGGTCCCACATGACCAACAAAAATCAAATGTTGATCCATTATGCTCATTACAGTTAGGGCACACCCAATCTGGAGCGGATTGTTTTACTTGCTGATAGTTTACCAATATTTCACGTGCATGGCGCTCTTTTATCGCATAAACCTGCACACTTACTTGTGTTTGTTCAAATGGGATCTCGCCCATTGCGCCTTGCAGTATTTCACCTTTTATCTGGCACTCAATTCCCGCATTAAGAATCAGTCCTTTTATTATATTGGCCTCTAAACTATTTTCTGCATTATAAAGCGTCACCCAATCAAATGATGTTACATTTGATTGGCTATTATTAGTATTTTGCAATATCCACCTCATTTACTTTATGTGTACAATAAGCCCGCGTAACCTAAAGCAAATAATATGATTTAAGGACACATTATGACGCTAACTACCCCAGGTTTACTTTTTCCAGCCATCTCATTGTTATTACTTGCCTATACAAACCGATTTTTAGTACTTGCGCAACTAATACGAGAATTGAATGCCCGTGAAGGTGAGTCTATTCGTCCTGTTGTAGTGGCGCAAATAACTAATCTTAGAAAGCGAATAAAACTAATAAGGACCATGCAAGTATACGGAGTGGCCTCTTTTTTATTATGTACGTTATCTATGTTTGCATTATTTATAGAATTTAATACCACGGGCATTATTTTATTTGGTGTCAGTTTAAGCTGCTTGAGCTTATCTTTGCTTACTTCATTATTTGAAATTCATATTTCTTGTGATGCCATAGAAATTGAATTACAAAACATTGAAAATAAGCCTTTAAGTAACCGAGTTAGTAAAAACTTTATTGAGCCTAATCCTAAAAGCAAAAACAGCAATTAACCAAACGAGACTTTAGTAAAGTTGTTATAAAATTGCATAAATTTGGTCAATAATAAAACACTACAGTAATTTAACATTACCCAAAGGTATAACAACATTTTGCAACTATTCTCTTTAAATACGATTAAAAGAAAGTTAATCTTAATAAGTGGTTAAAAACCTTATTTCAACTGATCTGTAGGGATATAAAGTCAGTATTAAATCTGTAATTCCCCTAGCTTACCTATAAAAAAGGACTATATAGTGAGATTTGAACAATTAGAACAGTTTGTAGCACTTGGCCTGCTTCGTCATTTTAGGCAAGCTGCTGAACAAACCCAAATTAGTACATCTGCATTAACCCGTAGCATTCAAACTCTTGAAACGGAGCTTGGCTACGAACTAGTCACCCGCTCTACTCGCTCGGTTAAGTTAACTCAAGCAGGCGAACTTTTCCTCGACTTTGCTAAAAATACGCTCAATGAGCTAGAACAAATAAAGCATCGCGCTTTTCAATCAATTAATGGCACAGAAGAAAAAAAATTAGTGATTGGCTACACCACAACAACCAGCAGCATAGTACCAATCACCTGCGGCGAATTTTTGAGTCAGTACCCGCATATTAAAATTGAAATGCAGCTGCAAAATAAAACTGAGCTTCATAGAAAACTGCTTCAAGGAGAAATTGACATTAGTGTATGCTCGCAAATAGTCAATAGCATTGGTAGCGATATACAATTACCTGATCAACTTATTTTATTTTGTTCAAAACAACACCCTTTAGCAAATAAAAGCGATATTAGTAAAAAAGAGCTCGAAATCTATCCAATGTTCAGTTGTTTTTCGCAGTCAAAACAAGTGCAATCAATGCTTAATGAAGTAATAGACTCGTTAAATAAAGTTTCAACTATTAAAGTAGGTAGTATTGAGCAGGTAATGGCTGGACTTGAAAAGTCAGATCATTTTGCTATTGCAGGTATTGAACACACCAGCTCTGTGGCAGAAAACCATAACTTAATCCAGCTTAAAACGAATAACGATATTAGCCATGAACAACTTGTGGTGCAAACAAGCCAGCAAATAGAGGCAGGTGAGCATGTTGACCACCTACTCTCGCTAATTAAGAAGGTTTCAAGAGCATAAAAAATGACTCCATGCGTTTTATAACAACTATAAATTAGTGGCATTAAAGTTTTTTTTCACTACACTAACGCTCCCTTATATTATGACTAGCGTTAATGAATAACTTTACAGCTGCTGAAATTTACCTAGAGCACATTGAAACGCATGGCTATGCCATTATTGAAAACGCCATTGATAGTGACTTAATATCCGAGTTGATGGCTGATTGCTATAGAATAAATCCTCACTTTAGCCTTGCCGGTATTGGACGATTAAACAATTTACAAATTGATGATTCCGTTCGTAAAGATAAAACCTACTGGTTTGATGGCAGCTCAAATGCACAGCTTAGCTATCAACAAATAATGGAAGCTGTTCGCACTACCCTTAATCGTAACTTTTTCATGGGCTTGTTTGATTATGAATGTCACTATGCAAAGTATACGCAGGGTGATTTTTACAAAAAACATGTAGATGCGTTCAAAGGTCGTTCAAATCGAGTTTTTACCACCGTATTGTATTTAAACTCTCCTAAGAAAGGCGGGGAGCTGGTTATTTACAAGCCAAAAAGTAAAGACATAGAAGTGGTTATAAAACCCACTGCAGGCACTTTGGTATTATTTGAAAGCGAACGCTTTGTGCATGAAGTACTTCCTGCTTTTGATAACCGCTATTCGATTGCTGGTTGGTTCAGAAAAAATGCGTCAATTAGTGGTATTATCGACCCACCCCGTTAAGAAAAAACGGGGTAAGAAAATAATAAGCCTATAAATACAGTAAGTCCCACATAATGATTATTCAAAAACGCTTTAAAACAGGCATCTCGTTGACGTAAATGAATCAAACGCTGTTGATACAATAATAAAGCCGCAGCAACCGCTAACCCTAACCAAAAGCTTGCTCCAACTTGGCTAATAAAGCCGATCAATGTCATTAATACTAAGAATATAACGTTAAGCAACCCTATAATATGGCGATCGTAACTGGCGAATAAAATAGCGGTTGATTTAACCCCTATTTTTAAATCATCATCTCTATCAACCATGGCATACATAGTGTCATAAGCCACCGTCCAGCAAATATTAGCGACAAATAATAGCCAAGCTTGCACAGGCAATGAGTTTGTTGATGCCATAAATACCATAGGAATTGCCCAACCAAAAGCAGCCCCTAATACAACCTGTGGAAGTTGTGTGTAACGTTTCATAAAGGGATAACAAAACGCGAGCCCAAGCGCCCCAAACGATAACAAGATAGTATTGGTATTTAGCATTATTACTAAAATAAAAGCGATACTAACCAGCAGCAAAAACAAACTAACTGCTTCCCCACTACTCACAGCCCCAGTTGCTAAAGGGCGCTGACAGGTTCGTTTTACTGAGCCATCTATTTTCCTGTCAGCAAAATCATTGATAACGCATCCTGCGCTACGCATAACTATTACCCCAAGGGTAAACACAATGAAGTTTGTTAGGCTTGGTATCCCTTCATTTGCTATCCACAGCGCCCAATAAGTTGGCCAAAGTAATAATAAGGTGCCTATGGGCTTATCTATTCGCATTAACTGAACGTAATACGATACATGGTTTACCGATAAAGGGGCTAGTTTCATGAGTATAAATAGGCTCCTGGTAAAAAAACTTCACAAACTAAAAATTTGTAGTCATGCAAAGAGAACACGCTTCGTCGTCCTAATAATATGTGTATGGGTAAATTAAGTTCGCTCACCAGTGATTGCAATGAGTGGTTATCATCAAAGCGAGCAATTTCAATATCAGCGCGCTTTAACGCAGGGTCTTGAAATATGACATCACCCAACGGACGTTCACCCATATTATGCAGCTGATTATTTGTATTGTTGTTTGATATTGGCAACCAGCTTTGAGCATATACAACCGGTTTGTCATCACACAACAATAAAACCTCACGGTTAAGTACGGTGTTCACCTCATTACTTAATAAAGCTTGCTGAGGTTGCGAGAGGTTAACTTTTTGCTCGCTCAGCACCTTTACAGCAAAACGCTGCGACTGGCTTTTTAATTTAGCCGTTAAAGAATGCGGTTCAAATAGCCACTCTTGCTCAGCGCTAGATAAGCCACAGACTTGAGAAGTACTCTGCCAATCAGCAGATAAAGAAAGAGGAAACGTAATCACAATAGCTCTACTTGATAAAAATCAGCAAGATCATAACATTGCTAAGAGATTTGAAAAAGCGCGATTTACTCACTACCAAGCACACCCTGTTATTATAAAAAGCTAATCAACATTTGACTCTCGCTATTGCCTATCCCAAACTTGAGTACAGAGTGCCTTTACATAACTCAACAAATAACAGCATCTTGCTGTATCTTATTTACTAATAAGTATAAACTATTTGTAACCAGTTTACGGAAACGCTTTTGAAATGAAAAAAACAGTATTTACAGGCCTTTTTATTCTTCTAGTCAGCTTAACTAGCTTATCAGCACGTGCTGAGTCTACTGTCGGTTATTTTGGGTTTGAGCCAGATATTATTACCAACTACATTGGCCCATCGAGTAAAAAAATGGGCTATGTACGTGTCACTGTTGATTTAATGCTTAATAAAACATCAGATATTGCAATCGTGGAACACCACACGCCGTTACTTCGTGATGCGTTAGTAGAGATTTTATCTAAAGAGCCTGAAAACAAAATAAAGTCTTTAACAGGACGCGAGCAAATACGCCTTAAAAGCGCAGAAAAACTAAAAAGCCTTCTTAAAGAAGAAACAGGGCATGAGATCATCCGTGATCTCTTATTTACTAAATATTTATACCATTAGGCACTTTTTGTTTTAAAAAGCTGAGCGGTATAGGCAAAAGCCATACCGCTAACGAGCCCACCTAAGTGTGCCCAATTAGCCATTCCAACAAATAATACATCTGCAAAACCAAGTACTAACCATACCAGCATAAATCCAACAATTGCAGTTGTAACCAGTGCAGGCTGTTTAGGGTTAAGGGTGCTGTAAATCCAACAAAAGCCTAACAACCCATATACAACACCGCTAAGCCCACCAAAGTTAGGCCCGACCATTAAGTACTGTGCCCAATTACTTATTAAAGCGGTAACTAAAAAAAGTCCGATTAGACTCGACTTACCACATTGCTTTTCAATATTGTCACCCAGTGAAACCCACCAAATTAGATTAAACACGATATGCATGGCGCTAAAATGCACTATAGCCGGGGTTAACCAAGTAAGTGGTGACGCAGGGTTAAACTGCAACGCCATGTAAATAGGTTCAAACGCACCCAATAAAAAGGCAATATAAACAATAATACTCAGTATGCTAACACTTTGATTAAGCCAACTTAAGGCTTTAAACCGCGCGACTAAATTAAGCGACTGGCCTTGATATTTTAATGGTGATTGCGTGCTGCCTACTTGCCATGACGCTTGTTGATAACGTTCATGATTAGGGTTTTTAGCAAATTCATTCCACAACGGTTGCACCGCATGAAAGTCCTCAGGTGCCACACTAATGACAAGCGTATGGCCATCCTCAGTACGAATTTGCCCGCTAAACCCTTGGCTTTTTAAGTAATCTATAAAGCCCTGTGCAGCGCGAGGGTTAGTTAGGCTGCCTAGCTCTATCATCGTGATACTTTATCCTTGTAAGCGGCTTCCCATGCAGTAAAACCGCCATCCATACTGTAAACATCTTCAAAGCCTTGCTCTACTAAGTAGCTGGCAGCGCCTTGTGAGCTCATACCGTGATAACAGACAATAATAATCGGCTGGTCAAACTCTTTTTCCATCATAAATTGGGCAATATTCGCATTAGATAATGCCTCTGAACCCGGAATATGACCCGCTTGATACGAATTAGGATCGCGAATATCAGCAATCACTACATCTTCTTTATCGAGTAGTTCAAGGGTTTGTGCGATTGATATATGTTTAAATGCCATAGTACTCTCTTATAATTACAAAAAAGGCGACAAATGCCGCCTTTAATTCTCTTAACAAGGGGTAATTAATCCCAGTTAAGAATTACTTTACCCGATTGGCCTGAAATCATCATATCAAAGCCAGCTTGGAAGTCATCTATTGAATACTGATGAGTAATAATTGGTTTTAAATCAAGCCCTGATTGAATCAAACTAGCCATTTTGTACCAAGTTTCAAACATCTCACGACCGTAAATACCTTTGATCACTAAGCCTTTAAAAATAACTTGATTCCAATCGACCGCCATATCTGAAGGTGGAATTCCCAACATGGCAATTTTGCCGCCATGATTCATGTTATTTAGCATGGCATTAAATGCACTTGGTACACCTGACATCTCTAGGCCAATATCAAAGCCCTCTGTCATACCCAGCTCTTTAGCTACATCTTCAAGCTTTTCATTCGCGACGTTTACAGCACGCGTTGCGCCCATTTTACGTGCTAAGTCTAGGCGGTATTCATTTACATCAGTAATAACCACATGACGTGCACCCACATGCTTAGCCACAGCTGCAGCCATAATACCAATTGGGCCAGCACCGGTGATCAAGACATCTTCACCGACTAAATCGAACGATAAAGCCGTGTGTACTGCATTGCCAAATGGGTCAAAAATAGAGGCAAGTTCATCGCTAATATTATCTGGGATTTTAAACGCATTAAATGCAGGAATCACTAAATACTCTGCAAATGCGCCTTCGCGGTTTACACCGACCCCTGTTGTATTACGACATAAGTGAACGCGCCCAGCACGACAGTTACGACAATGGCCACAGGTTATATGACCTTCACCTGATACACGGTCGCCAACTTCGAAACCGCGAACTTCTTGTCCCATGTCAATTACTTCACCCACGTATTCGTGGCCAACCACCATAGGCGTCGGTATGGTGTTTTGTGCCCACTCATCCCACTTATAAATATGCACATCGGTGCCACAAATAGCCGTTTTACGAATCTTAATTAACAGATCGTTATGACCCACTTCAGGCTTTGGTGCATCTGTCATCCAAATGCCTGGCTCTGCTTTTAACTTTGATAATGCTTTCATAATTCACACTCAATTAAAAAATCGCGACTTCAGCCGCGATTTAACAAGAAAATTAAATAACACCAATCTCTTTACCAATACGGGTAAATGCTGCAATGGCTGTATCAAGCTGTTCTTTGCTGTGCGCTGCAGAGATTTGGGTACGAATACGCGCCTGCCCTTTTGGTACAACAGGGAATGAAAAGCCGGTTACATAAATCCCTTCAGCCAATAACTTATCAGCCATAAGTGACGCTACTTTGGCGTCTCCTAGCATCACAGGTATAATCGCATGATCTTTACCTGCACAGGTAAAACCAGCCGCTTCCATTTGCTCACGGAAGTATTTAGCATTTGACCATAGCTTAGCGCGAAGCTCACCGCCATTTTCAAGCATTTCTAACACTTTAATTGACGCCGTTACAATTGAAGGCGCTAACGAATTTGAGAATAAGTAAGGACGAGAACGCTGACGTAACCATTCAACAATTTCTTTTTTACCTGAGGTATAACCACCCGAGGCTCCACCTAGTGCTTTACCTAAGGTACCAGTAATAATATCAACACGATCAAGCACGTTGCAGTACTCAGGTGTACCTTTACCGTTTTCGCCAACAAAACCAACTGCATGTGAGTCATCAACCATAACAAGTGCATCGTATTTATCAGCTAAGTCGCATACGGCTTCTAAGTTACAAATAACGCCATCCATTGAGAATACGCCATCGGTTGCAATTAATTTAGTTTTAGCACCGGCTTCATCGGCTGCCATTAATTGCTTTTCTAAATCAGCCATATCGTTATTTGCATAACGGAAACGTTTTGCTTTACATAAACGTACGCCATCAATAATAGAAGCATGGTTTAATGAATCAGAAATAATCGCATCGTCTGCACCTAATATGGTTTCAAACAACCCCGTATTGGCATCAAAACATGATGAGTACAAAATGGTGTCTTCAGTTTCTAAAAATTGACTGATTTTTTTCTCGAGCGTTTTATGAATATCTTGTGTACCACAAATGAAACGCACAGAAGCCACACCAAACCCATGGTCATCTAAGCCTTGTTGCGCCGCTTTAATAAGCTCTGGGCTGTTAGCTAAACCTAAGTAGTTGTTAGCACAAAAATTAATAACTTTTTCGCCTGATGCCACTTCAATTTGAGCTTGCTGCTGCGAAGTGATAACACGTTCATTCTTGTACAAACCTTCCGCTTTAACGTCTTCGATTTGCTGTTGTAATTGGCTAAAAAAAGCAGATGCTCTCATCTGTGATCTCCATTTGGTTGAACGGGTTAAACAGCAGACGTGTTGCTGCTATTTATAATGCGGGTATTGTAAAAGTTTAAGCGCCAAATTGCACTGTTTGTCATTCGTCGCAAATTGCCTAACTGGCAGGAAAAGCTGCCAGTTTACAGGCTTGAGATGTGTACTACGTTAGATCAGCAAATAAAGCCGGAAGGTCGTTGATTGAGTCACAAACATAGTCAGCAAAATTTACAGCTTTGTCATCAAATTTTTGCCCTGAACGTACCAGTACTTTGGTACGTACATTAGCGCTAATGGCAGCGTGCATGTCACCTAATTTGTCACCCACCATCACACTAAGTGCAGGGTTGATATGATGATCTTCTATTCCTTGAAGTAACATGCCAGGCGCTGGTTTTCTGCAATCGCACTCTTTTAAATAATCTGGTAATGCGTTTTTAGGATGATGAGGACAAAAATAAACGTCCGTAATTTCAATTTGATGAGCGCTAAACTGCGCTTTCATCCACTCGCTAAGCGCTAAAAATTCGCTCTCAGAATAATAACCACGGCCAATGCCTGACTGATTAGTCACTATAATTATTTTATAGCCCGCATCATAAAACGCTTTGCATGTTGAAAACACACCGTCTATAAATTCAAACTCTTCGCTTTTAAACACATAACCATGGTCAACATTTACTACGCCATCTCGATCTAAAAAAAGCGCCTTGTTAGTGTTTTCTTGATTCATAACAGTGACTCTTTTTTAACAACATGATCAAACATTTGTTTTACTGCATCGGTGGTTATTTGACTCATTAAATCATCGCCTTTAACACGAGTACCCCAAGGCAATTGCTCGGCGGTTTTACCTGTTTGCTTTACTAAGTTTTGATGGTAAACCTCAACCACGTAGTCTTGGTATAAATAAGGCCCCGTACGCGCTGGGTTTGAATGCGCATATAAACCAATAACGGGCGTACCCACAGTCACCGCCATATGAGCTGGGCCTGTGTCAGGTGCCAGTACTAAGTCTGCACGCTTAAGTACGCACAATAATTCTTTGAGTTTTGTTTTACCCACCAAGTTCAGAATGGGTGAATCAGAGTGTTTAATGATGTTATTTGCTAAATTAATTTCCAGTTCAGTCGGTCCACCAGTTAATACTATTTTAAACCCCTGTGTATGTGCATAATCCGCAAGCGCAGCATAGCGATCGGCTAACCAGTTACGCTGTGCTTTACTTGCTGCTGGCGAAATAACAAATAGCTTATTTGATAAATAATCGTCACCTAACAGCTCATCCGCTTTAGCTTGATCTTTGTTGGTAAAGGGCATATTCCATACAGGGACATAATCATCAAC
Source organism: Pseudoalteromonas sp. APC 3250 (assembly GCF_030407915.1). NCBI lineage: Bacteria > Pseudomonadati > Pseudomonadota > Gammaproteobacteria > Alteromonadales > Pseudoalteromonadaceae > Pseudoalteromonas > Pseudoalteromonas sp. APC 3250. The sequence goes on along the minus strand of NZ_JASDCM010000021.1, from coordinate 22,558 downwards.
ACCAATCGCTTGGGCAAAGCCTTTAAATCCCTCTAAAACATGCGCCTGAGATTGGGCTTTAATGCGTTTATTAATAAATAAACTATGTAGCTCTTTTGAACGAGCCCAGTCAAAGCCAATTTTAACTTTGGCAGGAATACAGCGAGCAACAAAACCTGCTCTTAAAGCCACTTGCATATTAAGCAGTACGTCAAAACACTGCCCTTTAAAGGTTTGCTTTAACTGTTTCAGTGCCGCTTTACCTTGTTTTTTATCAAATACAACAAGCTCAACGCCTGGTAAGTCAGCTAACAGCATCGCCTCGACCTTACCTATAACCCATGTAATTTTGGCATTTGGGTGTGCTTTTTGAATAGCTTGTACCGCACTTACTGCATGGCATACATCACCAATAGCAGAAAGACGTAAAATACAAATTGAAGTGTAAGTAGGCGCTGAAGTCACACGTTTCCTTGGAGGTAAAATAATAAAACCTGATCTTAAATTATAATCGCGTCATTGCAAGTACTTATCCTTAGCGTTAAAACACGTTAATATGTGCACATATTAAAGCGAACCCTATGAGCTATGTTTAATCAACACGTCAAAAATAACCATGTCATTTTGAGCCATCCTCAATATAGCAGCCAGATAGAGTTAGATTGGTTTAGCCCCGACTTTTGGCAGCAACAGCAAAAAATTGTTGGCGCTAAAAAGGGACGTGCAACCGCATGGTTTTTTAAACACGCAGATTTAACGGCTGTGTTGCGCCATTATTGGCGTGGCGGCCTGATAGGAAAGCTACTCAGTGATCAGTATTTGTACTGGGGGCTTGAGCATACCCGTGTTTATAAAGAGTTTAGCTTGATGACACAATTAATAGAGCTAGGTTTAAATGTACCAAAACCTATTGCCGCTAAAGTGAGCCGCCATGGTTTTATTTACCTAGGTGATATTATTACTGAAGCGGTTAGCGGCGCTAAAAGCGTATTAGATATACTGATTGAACGCGCATTGAATGATATTGAAATAAAAAAAATAGCCAGCACAATTGCGTTATTTCATAATAAAGGGGTGTATCACGCTGATTTAAATATTAATAATATTTTATTTGATGACAGTGGCAACGTTTTTATTATCGATTTTGACCGCGGCGAAATAAAAACACCCGATAAAAAATGGCAACAAAGCAACATGTCTCGACTACAGCGCTCATTTTTAAAAGAGCAAAGCCGCAATAGCAGCTTTCATTGGCAAGAAAACGATTGGCAAAGTTTAAATAAACACTACCATAATGGGTTAACCTAATAAAAACTAGTTTGCTAACGCTAAGTATTGCTCTGTTACTCTATCGGCACACACCTTTTCTAAAATAGCTGCGTTGGTTACATTTGGGTTATCTGCGAGCACTTGCTTAACTGCGAGCGCTAGGAGCTCACCTTGGCCAATAGGTACTAGATATTTACTTAGTTCACCCGTAAGTATTTCACTTGGACCATGAGGGCACTCAGTACTGACAGCAGGCGTACCTACTGCTAAAGCCTCGACTAGCACATTACCAAACCCTTCAAAGTCTGAACTTAACAATAAAGCTTTTGCCTGCTTTATCCAGTTATATGGGTTTTGTACAAATCCCGGAACAATAAGCTGATTTTCAATACCATATTCTTTGGCTAACTTTAATGCCTTTTCTTTTTTGTTACATAACAGCACTAATTTGTATTTTTTATCTAACTTGGCAAATGCAGAAAATAAAATATCATGGCGTTTTTGTTTAGCTAAACGTCCCACATGAATAAGATAGGGAGAATCGGGTATATTTGTATTCACCTCATTAGCTTTATCATTGATTGTTTTAAAATTGAATGGATTATAAATAGTGGTAATAGCACTTGGGGTTATTAAGCTGCCTTGTTGTATTTCTTCTTCAACCCCTTTGGACACGCAGATCAGTGATTTACCATTAAGATTTTGTTTACTCTTTTTAAGATATAAGTATGAAAGCGGGCCTAGTTTTTTTTGCCTAGCGAGCTCTGCATTAACTGAGTTATGAACAACAAAATGGATATTTTTTATTTTACTCTGCGCTAATAAGTTATTACTACGATCTAAATTAGAAAGTACTATATCAATAGACCCAAGTTTCCGTAACTTTTGCTCAAACCATGTCTCTAACACTCTGATATTCTTTTTTATCTGCCAAAATCGATCTACTTTTGTTGCTCGACCTGAAAATAAACTTTCAACGTTCAAAGTGGTTGGAATGTCATATTCAATATTTTGCGCCAATGACAAGATAGTCACATTGTGGTCTTTTAATACCATCTCTTGCGCTAATGTAAGCATTACCTTTTCAGCGCCACCACCAACAAGAGAGTCAATTACAATGACAATATTCATAGCTTATTCCCCTGCAACAGTACTTTTACACCATTCGTTATAACATCAAAGCTATGTACATTTTCTAACAACATATATTGGCTGAGTGTATTGTTATAATTTGGCTCAGTAAGTAGCTCTTGCACTTTTTGAGTGATGTCTAAAATATCAAGCTCAGCTTGTTTAACAACGCCAGTGGCTGCACAACGTGCGACTCGATCACTCTGATCTTTTGAAATAGCACAAGCAATGGTTGGGGTTTGCAAAGCAATAGCTTGTAGTAAAGTATCACCCGCGCTCAGTAATGCAATTTTAGCCTGACTGAGTAAGGCTAAAAATTCAGTTCCCTCTTGGCTTGGCAAACAAATTAACTCATTGGTTTTAGGTAACAACTTAGTGTAGTTAGGGCCAAATACCACCACGCCTTTCAAGCCTGTTTGTTTAGCAATAACAAGCCCTGCTTGAAAATATATATCTGCGCAATTTACGCCATTAACTGTATGACCACCAGAGCCCGCGTTAACAATAAAGAATTCTTTTTCTTTCAAGTGATAACGGTTTAGTGCATCGCATTTTTGTTGCGCTGATGCAAATACTGTAAATGGCCCAACATTAGCAGGATAGGCCAAAGGCAACATGCTCAATTTTAGCTTTTCATACCACGAAAGAGGTTCAATACAGTAATCCGGTTGTACAACCCAATGAGTATCAATAAGACCAGTCCTATTAAGCTTTAAACCTTTTGCCCGCTTTTTTGCATGCTGCGAAATAAAAACAACTTTAGCACCCACTTTTTTTGCCGCTTTCATTTGCTCAGCGCGTCCTGCACAATCAAACAGCACAACATCTGGCTGGTACTGCTCAATTAATTCACAAACTGCTTCAACTTCCTTAGTTGGCGACTGACTTAGTAGTGTGGTAGTGAATGGGCAGTGCTTAGCATAAGCCGTATGCTTATTTAAGATAAAATGAATATCTAACTGCTTGCCATACTCAGCCTTTAAAGTTTGAGCCAGCTGTAATGAGCGCATATATTCACCAATACCTTCTGGTGATGACACAGGAATAAATAAAAGTCGTTTTTTGCTCATTACAATCTCACTGGCTTATTTGACCTGCAGTATACCAATGGCAACTTTTTAGCGATAGATGGTAAGCATTTTTCTATATGATTTAACATACCAATTTAGATTTAATTACTGCAATAAAGAGCGTAGATTGCTAAACTTACCGGCAATTTCAATCACAAGGATCTGAGCTTTGCGAAACAAATTTTTTATACTCTCTTCGCTTTTTTGTGCAATGAGTGCCCCTGTTTATGCTGAACCCTGGGTTAAACCTGATGATTTTGGGTTAAGAGCGGATATCCAGCAACTCGCCGATGCGGGTATTATTTTAGCGCCAGTGACTACCTATCCGTTAATGTGGAAAAGTTTTATTGCTGATTTAGATAATGCCCGACTAGAGCAATTATCACCTCGCTTACAAGATGCGTTATTGCGTGTAAAACATCGTTATAAGTCAGAAAACAGTGGTTCACATAGTGTTCAACTTTCTGCATTTGCCAGCTCAGACCCATTAGCGACCACCAGCTTTGGTGCAACGAATACCCAAGAGTCAGAATTAACAGCAGCCTATGCTTACCTAGGACATAACTTTGCAGCTAAAATTGCGCTTAATCACCGCAGTGATGGCAAAAACTGCTTAGTCAACGGTAAAACAACAGACGATATAGTTAACAATGAGCAAGCACTGACTGACTGCAATGATACCTCACTTGATGATAGCTATTTAGCGTATCGTTTAGGTAATTGGATATTTAGAGCCGGTGCGGTTGAACAGTTTTGGGGACCAGGCGTTGATAACAGTCTAATTATGTCTGGTAACGCCAAACCACTTCCTGCAATAAGTATCAGCAGAGAACAAAGCAGTGCATTTGAAACACCTTGGCTGAGTTGGATTGGTCAGTGGAGCTTTACTGCACAAATGGCTAAACTTGAATCAAACCGCGTTATTCCTGATGCGTTATTATGGAGCACTCGTGTTAACTTTCGCCCCGTTCAACAATTAGAAATAGCACTGAGCTGGTCAGCACAATGGGCTGGTAAGGGACAACCAAGCTCGGCTAGTGATTTTATTGATATGATTGCCGGTGATACAAAATGTGTTGATGGCACTTCTAATTGTGATAGCCAGTTAGAGTCAAAAATAGGTAATCAATTAGCTGGTATTGATATTCGCTGGTCTGATACGTTGTTCAATCAACCTTATGCCGTTTATGCCAGTACGATTGGTGAAGATGCGAGCTCACAGTTTAAACCAGCTGATAGAGCGTACTTATTTGGCTTACAAACAACACATCGTGTTTACGAGCAGAATTTACTAGTCAACTTAGAATACATTGATACAGGTGTCTCTTGCTCTGCGGGGTCAACGACCGAAAATTGCTATTATGAGCACACTGATTACCAATCAGGATACCGTTACCATGGTCGCCCTATCGGCTCTACCTATGATAATGATGCTCAATCACTAGTACTTACTGTACTTGGGCAACTCTCAAGCGGAACTGACTGGCAAGTAAAATTACGTGATATTGACTACAACAGCGACAACCGTGACCGTTACCCAAATAATCCAGATTTAGGTAATTCGATTACTAAAACAGGCTTTAGTTCTAAACAACTTGAAGTACGCTACAGAATGCTTGCCATGGGGGGGCGCTTAACCCTTGGCGGACTTGCCTCTAATAACGATGGAGCAGAAAACGATACGTCTGCATTTGCTAAGTTCGAATACAACTTTTAGTTTCATTAATAACATTAAAAAGAGGATAAACTGCAGTTTATCCCCTTTTTTTGATTAGCGAACTAGCTTTTTATTTTGCTAATCACTTTTGATGTTGAACAGCCATCTAAAAACTCAAGCACTTCGACTTTTCCGCCATGGCGCAGCACATGCTCCGCACCGGCTATTTGTTCTACCGTATAGTCGCCGCCTTTGACAAGAATATCAGGGCTTATTTGCTCGATAAGTTTTGCCGGCGTGTCATTTTCATCAGCACTTCCAAACGGGATAACCCAATCAACGGAGGCAAGTGCACTGAGGACCATGGCGCGCTCATCTAATGGGTTTATTGGGCGTTCTGGGCCTTTCAAACGAGCAATAGAGTCATCATTGTTTAAACCAACCACTAATCTGTCCCCACGGGCTTTAGCTTGCGCTAAATACCGCACATGCCCTGCATGCAAAATATCAAAGCAACCATTAGTAAATACAATCGTTTCACCATTTTGCTTAGCAAATTCAATATGCTGCAATACATCATCAAACGGGGTTTGATAATGCTCGCCAGTTGCCTGTAAGTATTGCCCCAGCTTTCGACTTAACTCTTCTGGAGAAACCGTAGCCGCGCCCAATTTACTCACCGCAATACCTGCAGCTAAATTAGCAATTTCTACCGCATCTTTAGGCATCATGCCCGCACCTAACATAACGGCAAGGGTTGCAATAACAGTATCTCCAGCGCCAGTTACGTCACTGACCTCAAGCTCTTGAGCTGCAAAATCATATTTTTCAGTGGCATTTATAAGCGACATACCTTGCTCTGAACGGGTAAGTAACATCGCCTTTATACCCGCATCACTAATGAGGTTTCGTGCACTACTTGCAAGTGTCTCTTCTGAGCCCACTTGCCCGCCTGCTAATTTAAATTCATTTAAATTAGGTGTTATATAATCAGCACCGCGATATAACTGTAAGTCCGATGATTTAGGATCAACAAGTACCGTTTTACCTGCTTTTTTGGCCACACTTATCATCTCTTTGATCAGCGATAGCGAGCCTTTGTTGTAATCAGAAAACACTATAAAATCGTAATCATTTAACACAAGCTCTAATCGATTTAATAAAAGCTGGCTATGTGATTCGTTAAAAGTTTCTTCTAAATCTAAACGTACCACTTGCTGATGACGGCTAATTACACGCATTTTAGAAATAGTCGGTAAATCACACACGCTGACAAGCTGTGAATTTATTTTTTCACCTTCTAAAATATTTTCTAAAATTTGCCCACTTTCGTCCTCACCAATAAGGCCTAACAACCCCACTTTACCATCTAAACGGGCTATATTTTTAGCCACGTTAGCCGCACCGCCAGCCTTGTCTTCAAATTTACTTACTTTAACAACGGGCACTGGCGCTTCTGGTGAGATACGCCCTGAATCACCATACCAATAGCGATCGAGCATCACGTCGCCCACCACTAAAATACGTGCTGCTGATAAGTTCTTTAGTAAAGATAAATCCATTACTGCTGCTCCGCAACAACCATATCCATGGCTTCACATAACCAATGGCCAATAAACATGTGTGCTTCTTGAATACGCGCGGTTTCGTCGTTTTTAATAATAATAGGTAACTTTGCAATATCTTTTACTTGCCCGCCGTCACGGCCAGTAAATGCAACCGTGAATGCCCCTATTTTGTTAGCAGCTTCTAATGCTAAATTGATATTTTTACTGGTACCTGATGTAGTTAAACCAATCACGATATCTTCAGGTTTACATAGCGCCTGTACTTGGCGCTCAAACACAGTATCAAAATGATAATCGTTGCTGTGCGCCGTTAAAATAGACGTGTCTGTGGTTAAAGCAATAGACGCTAATGGGCCTCGCTCTAATTTATAACGCACCACAAACTCTGCAGCTAAATGCTGAGCATCGGCAGCACTGCCGCCATTACCAAACCAAACAACCTTACCACCAGCTTGTAAAGCACTATGACATGCTTCTAGCAACTGCATTACCTCTTGATGATACGCCTCCATTGTTTCAAACAATACTTGATGACGGTTTAAACTTTCTAGGTAGCTGGTTGCCACTGAATCTATAATTGACATGAGATATTCCTCTTGGAACTGAAATGGCAGGAAAAATTAATTTCATTATTCCATAATTTTATAGCCAAATCACCTCTATATAACTAAATTAGATGTTTCACAGAAACTAAAATCAAAGGCTTACTGCATGGAAATCGTTTTTGTTATAAAAGTAACCATAAGCATTTCCTAAAATCATGTAACTGATGCAATAGCGTGATTTGAATGACATTGATTTAGTTTATACCCTAGTAAATGAACTCAAACCAACTTTTATACTTTGTATGTTTAGAAATAAGCCGTTTCACGATAAACTAGCTACAATTACATTAAACAAAGCTCAGTATGGCACGCACTTTTTATTCACTTGCACTAATCATTATTAGCCCTTTGATCATATTTTATTTATATGTATTACGTGGTAAAAAAAATTCGGGTTATCGCGCGCATTTTAAAGAACGTTTTGGGTTTGTACGTCGCTGTTTATTTTCTAATAAAACTAAACCTGTTGTTATTCATTGTGCTTCTGTAGGTGAGGTATTAGCAGCAACGCCATTAATTAAAGCGTTGCAAAATGAGCACCCGCAGCTAAATATTTTGATCACTTGTAATACCCCAACTGGCCGCGCACAAATAACAGCACAATTTAAAGATACCGTCGCTATTAGTTATTTACCTATCGATTTTCCTTTTGCCACTGCTCGATTTTTAAAACGCGTAAAACCGCAGTTACTATGTATTTTAGAAACTGAATTGTGGCCAAATATTATGGCTAATGCGCATAACAAAAAAATCCCGGTATTGGTTGTTAATGCGAGACTTTCTGAAAAGTCGCAGCAGGGTTATCAAAAGGTTGCGCAGTTAACTCACCGTATTATGCAATCTATTACTGCGTTAGCCAGTCATAATAAAACAGATGCAGAGCGTTTTATTACACTTGGGCTTGAGCCTTCAAAAAGCCATGTTACAGGTTCAATCAAGTTTGATATAAGCCCCAATCAAGAGCAACTTACAAAGGTGAGCGTGCTCAAACAGTACTATAATAGCCAAGAACGTTTTATATGGGTGGCAGGCTCTACTCACCCTATAGAGCATGAATTAATACTCGATGCCCACCAGCAGTTGTTAAAAAAGCAGCCTGATGCTTTATTGATTATTGCCCCGCGACACCCCGAGCAATTTGATAAAGTGGCTGAACTACTCACACAAAGTACTTTAAGCTTTAGTCGTCGTAGCCAAAATAATTACCAAAACGAACACGTTTTACTTGCCGATACGCTAGGTGAATTACAGTGCTTATACGGCGCGGCTAATGTTAGTTATATTGGCGGTAGTTTGATTCGTCGTGGTGGTCATAACCCGCTTGAGTCAGCCGCATTTTCGGTCGGTGTAATAACAGGCCCTCATACCTATAACTTTGATCATGTCTATCCTGAGTTAACAAAGCTCAAAGGGGCATGCGTGGTAGAAAATTCAGATGAACTGGCACAACAACTCATTACCTTTAGCCAAAATAAAAAGGCATGCCAAACGCTCGGCACAAAAGCGGCGCAATGTGTTGCTAAAAACCAAGGCGCCATAAAAAAAACACTCACTATTATTAATCAATACTTAGAGCCAAAACAGTGAATAACATAGCTATTAGCCAAACCCGAGAATGGGTTTCATCAGTTATTGTAAAATATAACTTTTGTCCGTTTGCCCGTAAAGAAGTCGAAAACAACTGTATTCATTACATTGTAAGTAACGCTAAGACTATCGATGATGCTGTAATGGATATGCTTGAGCAATGTATCGAGCTTGACCGCGAGCGCGAACGAGAAACCACGCTAATCATGTTCGATAACGGTTTTAGTGACTTTGAAGACTTTTTAGATTTAGTCGATTTAGCAAATGCACTATTGGTTGCACAAGGCTTTGAAGGTAAATATCAAATTGCTAATTTTCACCCCGATTATGTATTTGCCGATAGCGATGAAACCGATGCGGCCAACTACACAAATAGAGCGCCGTTTCCTACCTTGCACCTAATTCGTGAAGCAAGTATGAGTGAAGCACTTGAAAATTATGACGAACCTGAGTCTATTCCTGAGCATAATATAAACTTAGCACGCCGAAAAGGTATTGATTTTTGGCAACAATTATTAGAGAACTGTAAAAAACCGAGCGTATAAGCTCGGCTTTTAATACCTTTAGGGTCTGTTGACCTTTGCGGATTACAATTTGTTCAAACTAGGGGCGGTTTAATCGCGGCGCGAGGTTTGTAATCTAGTGGGCTAAGTAAAAACCGAGCAAAGCTTCCGCGTCCTGCTCACGCCCCTTACCTACATCCATGTAGGCAGGCAGAACCCGAAGGGCAGCGCCTGTTTGGCATTGATGCTGCGTTATCGCCTATTTATGGGGAATAACACACTACATAGGCTCTGCCTTGCCTAAATACCAAACAGACTGCTGCAAATTTAACCTTGAAAGATCAACAGACCCTAGTTAACCCGTTAACTTTATTTTTTGACCCAGCTACCGTTTACTTCAATGTAGTGGCCGCTTTGCGTTTTTTCGATTGTTTTTGCCGCTGCCAATGCCTCAACTTGTGCAAGTGACAAGTTATTCTTTTTAGCTAATTTTAAGTACTGTGCCTTACGTTTTTCGTTAACGTCATCAACAACCGCTTTTGCTTCTGTATTTTGTACAACTAATCCAAGGTAGCCTGAGCTGTTTTCACCAACTAAGCCTTGGCTTTTAGCTTCATCTAAACTCATAGCCCAAACTGAAAATGACATACAAACGGCACTAATTAGGGTTACTATATTTAATTTATTTTTAATATTCATATTCTAGCTCCTTAAAATAACTCACTGTCATCGCTAAATAAATTATCGAGCTCTTTATCTACTTTGACACGAATTTCATGATCAACCTTAACATTTAAATTAATAGTGATTGGCTCTTTAGCCGACACCTCAACACGATGCGTACACGCACTTAGCGCTGATATTGCTGCTAACGCGAGCAGCACTTTTATCGATAACGACTGTCTCATTGCCCATTTCCTTTTTGTGAAAATTGTTGCTCAACTTTTTGTGTAATTTCATCACTTAAACGCAGTGCCCGTAAAAGCGTAAATATGTTTTCTTCATGGTTGTAATTAAAGTTAACTTGCTGCTGCGCTTGCTGATTATAACCTTGTAAATTAACTCCAAGCTTTAACCAACCATCATTTTTAAGTACAACGCTGCTATTGAGTTTTTGAATATCTAAATCAGTCAATAACCCCAGTACAGGTTGCAACTCTTGTTGTTGCTGCATCACAGAATCAAATGCAGCATTATTGCTAATTTTTAAATTGCCCTCGCCTTGACTAAACAGACTGCCTTGGCTAATGTGCACACCATTTTTATTAACGCTCACCGGCAGTGTACCAGCCAAACGCCCTGTTAAAGTAATACCCGACTTATCATCAAGGGTGATCAGCTTACTTGCATCAATATTATTAAACGTTACAGTGCTAACTTGGGTTTCTTGTCCAAGCGTATAGTTATCTAATAAAAATGTACCGCCAAGCACATTACCTTCAACATTACTAACAAGCACATTATTGTTATTGACGAGCCATTGCCCTTTAAGGCCTTTGATAACTGCGCCCGCTCTAAACTCATTTAAATGAAAGGTAGTCGGTTTTACATTAAGCCTACCTGAATTAAACTCCCCGCTAAATACACTACTAAAATCACTTGCAAGGTAGTCATTATAAAGTCCACTTAATTGGCGAATATCTATATCAAAGGATGCCCTTTGTAAATTGACATCGCCACTAATATTGCCGTTAAAAGTACCTTTTGTCAGCTTAGCAAGTGGATAAAAATGATTAATAAAGGTGTTTAATGGCAACACACTTTGCGCTGGCACAATCACCTCAAACGGATGCGCCTGTGACGATATATGATGATTTACCACCAACTCAATATCATCTATAAACGCATGGTGCGACGCTTTAAGTGCACGGCTTTGTAATCCACTCGAGTCTATTTTTATATTATTCAGTCTTATATCAGCGCTATTAAGAGCCTTAATTTGCGTTTTCGCAGTTAAATGAGCAAATAACTCACCTACACCTAGGTTTGCTTTTGCCGTGAGACTATTATTTATATTGGTAAGTTTAAATTCTTTATATGCCGCATTTTTTAACTGATTAGTTAATGTAATTTCTGCATTTAGCTGTTTATCCATTTTCGCGGTTAAACCACCTTGATAATGCACTGCTTTTACATCAAAAGCTTCAAAGCTAGCAACGGAAAATTTACTCTGTGTGTACCCGACAGGTTTTGAGTCAATAAATTCACTTAATTCAAAGTAACCACTGAAATTAAGCATATTAGCAGTAACAGGAATAAATGCGGGTAGCCTTTCAAGCTCAACGTTGTAATCACCTTTAACTTTAGTACCATTTAGCTGAGCGCTTATATTAATGCTGTTTATATCTGGCGTGCTTATTTGAGCAGACACCTTTGCCTGCATATTATCAAGCAAAGCGTTTATAGAGAGTGCGGTGTCTGTTATTAAAATATCAAAGTGTTTATTACCTTCACTCATCACATTAATTACTGGAATACTCAGCTCCCCCTGTTCTAAGCGAAGAGCTTTAGAAAGCTTAACCTGCCAATTTAAAGCAACTTGTTTGCTTACAAAATCTGCGTACTCACTTGGTGGAATTAACTCAGTACAGCGAGGGGTTAAATTAATTTTGTTATTAAGTGAACCGGTATCTAGGATTAACGCTTGGTTATTTAAATTAAAGCGAGTAGCCATCTGGCCAGTGGCTAATAAATTAAATTGGCATTTCTCAAACGTATGAGCAAATTGAGCGCTAATCCCCCCGTTCAACTTAAGCTCAATCCCGTCAAAACTAAACGCTTGTTGAGTATTAAAGTTAACAGCATCGAATAAGGTGTTTTTAGTGTTTATTACCTGTTTTAACAGAATGTCATCAACTGCTAGCTGACCACTTATTTTATTGGTGGTTAAAATCGCACTCGCATTTATATCGCCCGTTACATTAAATTGATTTAGCGCAGGTTCTAATACACTAAATTTTAATGGTTTACTGAGCTGATTACTGTTTACTACAAGCTGTTTAATATTAATGAGTGGGCGATTTGAAGGTAGCGCTATCTCAAGCTGTTTAGCCGGTTGATTAGCGTTATCACTTTTAGGTAATGGATTGAGCGTTAATATTGCACTTTGAACACTGACATGCTTTGTATTTGCAGTAATATCAGAGAGTTGTAATTGTTGGTTTTGGTAATTTAAACACACAGTGTCGGCATGTATATTTAACTTTGAGGTAATTGAAAAATCGAGGCAGCTTAATGTGACACCTGCTTTTTTAAGTTCAGGGGCAATGGCCCATTGTAGTAAAGGCAAGCGAAATACATACCCGAGTAATAATAGACTCAGTAAAAGAGTGCCAACAATTAAACCAATGCGCTTAAACATATTATCCTTACATGTTTTTTAATCACTATAATCAAAAAAGGCTGCACAAGGCAGCCTTTTTTATTTTACATCCAGATCATGAATCTAGTGTGTATATTAACCTACATTTTTACGCGCATTACGGAACATACGCATCCATGGGCTATCCTCTTTCCACTCATCTGGGTGCCAAGAGTTAGCAACAGTACGAAATACACGCTCTGGATGTGGCATCATTACAGTTGCACGGCCATCTGTTGATGTAATACCTGTGATACCTTCTGGCGAGCCGTTCGGGTTCGCTGGGTATTGCGTTGTAGGGTTGCCGTAGTTATCAACAAATTTAACCGCTACAGTACCACTTGCAAGTGCTGCTTTTGTTGCTGCTTCGTTTGCAAACTCTGCATGGCCTTCACCATGAGATACCGCAATTGGCATCCGCGAGCCCGCCATACCATTAAAGAATACCGATGGATTCTCTTGTATTTCAACTAAGCTAAAGCGTGCTTCAAAACGCTCTGACTTGTTCGTTACAAAGCGTGGCCAATGCTCAGTACCTGGGATCAACTCTTTTAATGTTGATAGCATTTGACAACCGTTACATACCCCTAAGCTAAAGGTATCTTCACGATGGAAAAAGCTTAGGAATTGATCGCGTGCCATGTCATTAAACAGTATTGACTTAGCCCAACCTTCACCCGCACCAAGCACATCACCGTAAGAGAAACCGCCACACGCCACTAAGCCTTTAAATTGCTCAAGTGTTAAGCGCCCTTCTAAAATGTCGCTCATGTGCACATCAACCGCTGCAAAGCCCGCACGGTTAAATGCAGCTGCCATTTCTAAATGAGAGTTTACACCTTGCTCACGTAAAATAGCCATTTGCGGTTTAGCACCAGTTGCAATATATGGAGCTGCAACATCTTCATTTAAATCAAAGTTAAGTTTTACATTTAAGCCAGGATCTTTTGCGTCAAACTTAGCGTCAAACTCTTGCTTAGCACAATCTGGGTTATCACGACGCGCTTGCATTTGATACGTTGTTTCGGCCCAAATTGTACGAAGTTCAGTACGAGTATGATTAAGTACTGTTTGCTCACCACGATTAAACACGATGTTATCGTCGTTATTTAGCGAGCCAATCACATGACTAATTGCGGCAACTCCATGCTGCTCAAATACCGCATTTACAGCCTCTAAATCGCTATTCGCTACTTGAATTACAGCACCTAGCTCTTCGTTATAAAGCGCTTCAATATCAGAGCCGGTCAAAGTCGCTAAATCAACGGTAACACCGGTGTGACCGGTAAACGCCATTTCAGCGATAGTGGTAAATAAACCACCGTCTGAACGGTCATGGTACGCAAGCAACTTGCTATCAGCGACTAGCGCTTGCATTGCGTTGTAAAAACCTTTTAGTAGCTCTGGGCTATCTACATCAGGTGTTGTATCACCTAATTGCTTATAAACCTGAGCAAGGCTTGATGCGCCCAGTCGGTTTTTGCCCGCGCCTAAGTCAACTAAAATAAGCGATGTATCGCCTTTATCTGTTCGTAACTGTGGGGTCACTGTTTTACGTACGTCTTCAACACGACCAAAAGCAGTGATAATAAGCGATAACGGTGATGTTACAGATTGCTCTGTAGCATCATCTTCGTTCTTCCATGTCGTTTTCATCGACATAGAATCTTTACCTACAGGAATTGTTAACCCAAGTGCCGGACATAACTCTTCACCCACCGCTTTTACCGCTTCGTATAAACCGGCATCTTCTCCTGGGTGTCCCGCTGCGGCCATCCAGTTTGCAGATAACTTAATATTTTCAAGAGAGCCAATGTTTGCACAGGCAATATTCGTTAACGATTCTGCCACTGCTAAACGCGCTGAAGCGCCATAGTTAAGTAGTGCTGCAGGCGTACGTTCACCCAGTGACATTGCTTCACCATGGTAAGTGTCATACGTTGCTGCGGTTACTGCACAGTTAGCTACTGGTACTTGCCATGGGCCTACCATTTGATCGCGTGCTACTAAACCTGTTACCGAACGATCGCCAATAGTAATGAGGAAGGTTTTTTCAGCAATGGTTGGTAAACGTAATAAACGTTCTGCAGCATCAGCAGCACTGATATTTTCAACGTCGAGTGCTTTACCTAACACTTGTTGTGATGTTACATCACGATGCATTTTAGGTGCTTTCCCTAATAAAACATCGAGAGGTAAATCAACAGGATTATTTTCAAAGTGACTATCAGCAACCGTTAAATGAGGCTCTGCAGTTGCTTCACCAATAACCGCATATTGCGCTCTTTCACGCTTACAAATAGCTTCAAAACGATCAAAATCTTCAACAGCGACAGCGAGTACATAGCGCTCTTGCGATTCATTACACCAAATTTCGTGTGGTGCCATGCCCGGTTCATCATTTGGGATATTGCGAAGCTGAAATTTACCGCCACGTCCACCGTCACTAACAAGTTCAGGGAAAGCGTTAGATAAACCACCTGCACCCACATCATGAATAAACGCAATTGGATTTGCATCACCTAGCTGCCAACATTTGTCGATGACTTCTTGGCAACGACGCTCCATTTCTGGGTTTTCACGCTGTACAGAGGCAAAATCTAAATCTTCATTTGATTGACCCGATGCCATACTTGATGCAGCGCCACCGCCTAAGCCAATGTTCATTGCAGGGCCGCCTAGTGCAATGAGTTTTGCACCAACTGGAATATCGCCTTTTTGAACATGATCAGCACGGATATTACCTAAACCACCGGCAAGCATAATTGGCTTGTGGTAACCACGCACCTCTTCACCATTGTGACTGGTCACTTTTTCTTCGTAAGTACGGAAATAACCTAATAAATTAGGACGGCCAAACTCGTTATTAAACGCAGCACCACCTAATGGGCCTTCAGTCATAATATCTAGAGCATTAACAATACGGCCAGGCTTACCAAAATCACTTTCCCAAGGCTGTTCAAAACCAGGAATACGTAAATTAGATACAGTAAAGCCCACTAAACCCGCTTTTGGTTTTGAACCACGACCAGTTGCGCCCTCATCGCGAATCTCACCGCCCGACCCTGTTGCCGCACCAGAGAAAGGAGCAATAGCCGTTGGGTGGTTATGGGTTTCAACCTTCATTAATATTTCAATGTCTTCTTGGTGATACGCATATTCACCTTGTGCATTCGGGAAGAAGCGACCCGCCTTTGAGCCTTTCATTACGGCTGCATTATCTTTATAAGCAGATAATACATTTTCAGGATTATGCTCAAAGGTGTTTTTAATCATTTTGAACAACGACTTTGGTTGTTCAATGCCATCAATAGTCCAATCAGCATTAAATATTTTATGACGACAATGCTCTGAGTTCGCTTGAGCAAACATAAACAGTTCAATATCGTTAGGGTTACGCCCTAACTTAATAAAGTTTTCAACTAAATAATCAATTTCATCATCAGCAAGCGCAAACCCTTGCTCTATATTTGCTGTGGCTAATGCTTCACGGCCGCCACCTAAAATATCAACTGATGACATTGGACGAGGTGCATCGCTGCGAAATAACTGCGCGGCATCTTCTAATTTACTGTGAGTAGCTTCAGTCATGCGGTCATGAAGAAGTGCTGCAACTTGTGCTAACTGTTCTGCACTTAAATCACCTTCAACATAGTAAGCAATACCGCGCTCTACGCGATGAACTTGTTTAAGCCCACAGTTATGAGCGATATCTGTCGCTTTTGAAGCCCATGGCGAAATTGTACCAGGACGAGGCGTCACTAATACCAACTGACCTGCTGGCGCATGCTCAGCAATTGTTGGGCCGTAGGTTAATAACTTTTCAAGTTTGGTGTGCTCATCAGTGTTTAATGGCGATGTTAAATCGGCAAAGTGAGCGTATTCGGCATATACATTGGTGACAGGAAGTTGCGATTGTTGGCAACGCGCTAAAATTTTATTAACTCTGAACTCTGAAAGTGCTGGTGCACCACGAAGGATCAACATAAGTAATTTCACCCGGGGTTAGGGATTGAACGATATTTTAGGCGCGCATTATAGTCCAAATTACTCTCAGATTTAACTCAAAAATGCGCTTTTCATTAAATTAACTTTTTCTTTTTGTTTACACCTATTTTTTACTCACTGCGATTAAACGATAAGTGACGTAATCAGTAAGTTTTGTTATAACAGGAGGTACGATGCTAAAGAGGCGAATATGTTGAAGATAAAGCTAATAACAATCATTACGTTAGTCATACTTTTGTGTGCATGTAATACACAAGAGCAATCAACACAGCTTGCCCAAATCAAATCTGAAAACAAAATTCGTATTGGTACACTTGCTAGTGCAAGTAATTACTATCAAGCCGTTCAAGGGGAACAAGGATTTGAATTTGAGCTCTCTCAAGCGTTTGCAGACTACTTAGGGGTAGAGCTTGAAATTGTACCCTTTTTTAATTTATCCGAAATGTTTGCGCGTTTGGACAGTGGTGACCTCGATTTAATTGCCTCAGGGCTTACTTACAATAAAGTACGTGCTGAGCGCTATCGCTATGGCCCTACATACAGAACAATTAGCCAAAAATTAGTCTTTAAACAAGGCCGTGAACGCCCTCGTGATTTTGATGATTTAACCGGAAACTTCACCGTTATCGCTAAAAGTAGCCATTCATTAACATTAGAAGAAATTCAACAAACCAACCCAAACTTAAGCTGGAATGAAACCGAAGAGTTTGATGAAGAAGAATTACTACAAGCAGTTATTGACGGCGAAATAGATTACACCTTAGCGGATTCACATACTTTAGCGCTATTTCGTCGCTATCACCCTAATTTAAGTATTGGCTTTTCAGTTACCCGAAATGATTCAATTGCATGGATACTAAGAAAGTCGAATGATGATTCGCTATACGCATTATTAGTCCCCTTTTTTGGTGAAGCAAAACAAAATAATCAACTTTATGTGCTCGAAGAAAAATACTTCGGTCATGTCCGCCAATTTAATTACGTTAATACCTTGGCCTATATAGACGCAATTAAAGAAACACTGCCTAAATATCAACCTTGGTTTATGCAATATGCAGGTAGCCTAGATTGGCGCTTACTGGCAGCACTAAGTTATCAAGAGTCGATGTGGAACCCGCGTGCTAAGTCACCAACCGGTGTGCGTGGTATTATGATGCTAACAAGACGCACAGCAAAACAAGTCGGTGTAACAAACCGCTTAGAACCAGAGCAAAATATACGCGGTGGTGCACAATACCTAGCAAAATTAATTAAACGCGTCCCGGATCGAATCCCTCAACCTGATCGTACTTGGCTTGCACTTGCCGCCTATAATGTAGGTTGGGGACACGTTAACGATGCCCGTATTATTACCAAGCAACAGGGAGCTAGCCCTGATAAATGGGCCGACGTTAAAAAGCGCTTACCATTGTTAGTAAAAAAACGTCACTATCGTAATACCCGTTATGGCTATGCTCGCGGTGATGTAGCTGTGACCTATGTTGATAATATACGCCGCTATTACGATGCGCTTGTTTGGCTTGATGAAAATAATGCAATAGCTCCGATTACCTCAACAAATGAAACAGAAGAGAAAATCGTTAAACCAGATGATTCAGAGCAACGTACAAGTAATGCCGCTGAAGAAAAAAAATAAATACGCAGCTTAGTAATTAACTGAACATCAGAAAATCAAATAGTTGTTTACTTGTAATCAATTATTCAATAATCTGGCTTAATTGTATAAAATTTTGTGTCATTACCAAGCACATAAGGATAAGTCATGCTTAAACGTAGACGTACACATCAACTTAAACGTTGTATAAAGCACTCAACCGCCACTCGTCGTCGAGTGATGTTAAGAAATTTACATAAAAAAATAATTTGGCGCCGCCGCATGTTTGCTATGCAGCAAATGGCTGAATTAGACGCCTTAATAGCAGCAGCTGACTAATCGCTGTTACTATTACGAGCGGCTTGCTTTGCCGCCTTTATTTGTGCTCGGCGACGCTTAAAAAAACTAGAAATAGTCTCTGCACATTGTGTTTCTAATACCCCACCCGTTATTTCTACCTGATGGTTTAAACGAGGTTCTTGTAAAAGGTTCATAATTGAACCAGCAGAACCCGTTTTAGCATCGGCTGCGCCAAATACTAAGCGTTTAATTCGGCTATGTACTAATAAACCTGCGCACATAGAGCATGGCTCTAGCGTGACGTAAAGAGTACAGTCAATTAAGCGGTAATTATTAAGTACTTTTCCTGCTTCACGTACCGCTATCATCTCAGCATGAGCCGACGGGTCGTTATCAGTAATTGAACGATTATAGCCTGCGCTAATAAGCTGATTATCTTTGACAATTATAGCCCCTACCGGGATCTCATCTAGCTGCTCCGCTTGTTTTGCATACACAAGCGCTTGTTCCATCCAATATTGGTCGTCAAATGGCTCTGTCATTATTATTACTTAACTATTTTTTATGCCGTAATTATACCAACTTAGCGCAATAAAATGCGTCATTGATCACTTTATTGCAAAAATAAAACAAATTTAAGTGGTTTGTCATGGCTCATAAGGCAGGATTTACGCTATAATCTCACGCTTTTTTTATTTAGCTCACAACACGGGTAGCAAATGAAATTTCCTGGACGCCGCAGGCATAAACATTATTTTCCAGTGGAAGCCAAAGATCCACTGACCAATCAACTTAACGCCACTGAGCGATTACACCGCAGCTATATTACGGGGATCGATCAAATCGTTGTTGATATAGAAGCTAAGGTTGACCAAGCTTTTCTCGATGAATTTCAATTGCGCCGAGGGATGTCGCAAGTTATAGATAATGACATCACCAATGCTTTATACGATCGCTTAAAACTAAACGACATGGTCGATTACGAATTCGCAGGCGGAACCGTTGGCAACACGATGCACAACTATTCCGTACTTGCTGATGACCGTTCGGTGCTATTAGGTGTAATGAGTGAAAACATAAAAATAGGCAGTTATGCTTATCGCTTTTTATGTAATAACTCAAGTCGCGTAGACTTAGACTACTTACAGCCTGTAGATGGTCCTATAGGCCGCTGTTTCACATTGATTGATGAAACGGGTGAACGCACCTTTGCCATTAGTGCTGGCCTGATGAATTATCTAAAGCCTGAGTCAATTGATAAAGAGCTAATCGAAGGCTCATCGGCATTAGTGATTAGCGCTTATTTAATGCGTACTCAAGGCGATGAAACCATGACCGAAGCGACCATGCAAGCAATCAAGTATGCTAACGATGCAGATGTACCGGTTGTATTAACACTCGGTACTAAGTTTCTTATCGAGCAGGATCCGACATGGTGGGCTAACTTTGTAGAAAAGCATGTTGATATCCTTGCTATGAACGAAGAAGAAGGCCAAGCAATTACTGGATTTGAAGATCCATTACTAGCTGCCGACAAAGCATTAGACTGGGTTGATTTAGTAATTTGTACTGCCGGTGAAAAAGGCTTATTTATGGCCGGTTTTGTTGATGACAGTTTCAAACGCGAAACAGAGTATCCACTTTTGCCTGGTGCTATCCCTGACTTTAATCGTTATGAGTTTTCACGTGCAATGCGTAAAGTTGACTGTGAAAACCCAATAAAGGCATATAGTCATACTGCTCCGTTTATGGGCGGGCCTGACTCGATTAAAAATACCAACGGCGCTGGTGATTGTGCTTTAGCCGCTGTATTGCATGACTTATCAGCGAATGTTTATCATAAGTTGAACGTTGCTAATTCAGCAAAACATCAGCAACAAGCGATTACCTACTCTTCGCTCGCTCAAATTAGTAAATACGCCAACCGTGCAAGTTACGAAGTGCTGGTTCAGCATTCTCCACGCTTATCACGTGGCTTACCAGAGCGCGAAGATTGTTTAGAGCAAGTGTATTGGGATCAATAAAATCCCAATGCACTAAGCGTATTTAAAATATCGATATATCAAGCTTTTTAGATAGCAGCTCTAATGCTGCTATTCCTGCGACTGAATTACCAAAAGAGTTTAATCCTGGGGAATACACTGCCACAGTAAATCTATTCGGTAACACCGCCAATATAGTGCCAGAAACACCTGATTTGCCCGGCATTCCTACTCGATAACCAAAATCACCCGCCGCATCATATAAACCACTGGTAAATAACAACGAATTTAGTTGCTTATTCTGACGACTAGAAAGCACTCGTTTAGAAGAACTATAGTCTATCCCTTTATTAGCTAAAAAATTGTACGCCTTAGCAAGTTCGATACAATTAAGTTCTATGGCACAAAAATTAAAGTATGACCACAGCACATCATCAACTTCATTTTCAAAGTTACCGAATGATTTCATTAAGTGTGCCATTGCCGCATTTCGATGCCTAAACTCATACTCTGAATTAGCCACTTGCTTATCTATTACGATACTTCGATTACCAGATAAATCGCGAAATGTTTCCAGCATAGAGTGCATGGGTGCTGATAAGCGACTATATAAAGCATCACAGGTAACTATGGCACCCGCATTAATAAATGGGTTACGGGGTATGCCTTTTTCAAACTCAAGCTGTGTCAGTGAATTAAATGCTGTTCCAGAGGGCTCTTTACCCACTCTACTCCATAGTTCATCGCCATAACGTTGCAGCGCTAATGTCAGAGTCATTACTTTAGAAACAGATTGAATAGTAAAACGCTGTTCACAATCACCCGCGCAAAATATCTCCCCCTCAGTGGTGTAAATGGCAATAGAAAACTGCTCAAGATCAACTTCAGCAAGAGCAGGGATATAATCAGCAACCTTACCTTGGCTCAATAAAGGTTTAACCTCTTGAGTTATCTCATTTAGCACTCGTTGATAATCACTGGTTGGCAATAGACACCTCAATAATATGCAAAGTTAAAATCAAATTTTAACACGTAGGATCTATAACTGCATGAGAATGTTAAGTCTATAAGTTATTAGTAATCTGATAGGAAGCATATACATGATGAGATTGGCTGGCAGTCTCTTTTTTTAAGATATTGCGTAATTCATCTTCAAATTTAAAACAATAAAAAACCAGCATTTTGCTGTAACGTGGTTCTGTTATTTGGAGCCAGTGCGCTAATTTATAGCGACAATACAATAGAACATCCCACTTTTTTGTTTAGATCCAAGCTGTTTTGTTTGATGTATAGGAATACGAATGCCGTGGAGCACAGGATGTACGAGAAAGGCCACCACTGAGTTCGGCATGGGCTCTTGGCTATTTATTAAATCCCAGACAGCAAAAAACCCGTCACATCGCTGTAACGGGTTTCTCTTATTTGGATCCTGGTAATGTCCTACTTTCACATAGCAAATGCTACACTATCATCGGCGCTGTTTCGTTTCACTACTGAGTTCGGCATGGGGTCAGGTGGGTCCAAAACGCTATGGTCACCAAGAAAATTCTTTTCAATTTTCTTATTATTTATTTTTAAATTTAAAGTCTTTCGACTAAATTTGGAGCCTGGTAATGTCCTACTTTCACATAGCAAATGCTACACTATCATCGGCGCTGTTTCGTTTCACTACTGAGTTCGGCATGGGGTCAGGTGGGTCCAAAACGCTATTGTCACCAAGCAAATTTGGTGTAAGGTCGATTTAATCGAGCTTACTAAAATTTGGAATTTCTGATAATAAAAGTCTTCAAGTATCTACTTTAGTCTATTAACTTCTTGCTTAAACTATCACATAAAACGCGTTTGGCGTTGTATGGTTAAGCCTCACGGGTAATTAGTACAAGTTAGCTTAATGGCTCACACCACTTCCACATCTTGCCTATCAACGTTGTAGTCTTCAACGGC
>NZ_JASDCM010000020.1:0-59746 GCF_030407915.1 Pseudoalteromonas sp. APC 3250 | reverse complement strand
GTACGCGTAAATCCGCCGAATAGACCATTCTAAATATAAAAAAGAATGGTGGGTCATGATGGACTTGAACCATCGACCAATGGATTAAAAGTCCACTGCTCTACCAACTGAGCTAATGACCCGCTCTTTTTGTCGCATTTCGAGTGGGGTTACCATTCGTTTGCTGCGGGCGCTTATAATACTTATTTATAAAATGAGTGCAACCGAAATTGTCTCTTTTTTTAAGTTTTTATGTCTAGTTGAGCAATTTTAGACCGCTTATGACAAAAAGCAGTCTAATCAAGCATCAACATTTATTTTGATAAGCGTTCTGTGGCTAATTTAGCAGCAGTTGTACTTGGGTACTGATTGATAAGCTCATTCAGTATTTTTTGTGCTTCTGCCTTCAAACCTTGCTCTTGTAAAAGTGTACCAAGCTTTAACATCGCATCTGGGCGTTTATTTGAATTTGGAAATTCGTTAACAACTACTTTAAAGTGCTCGGCTGCTTTTACACCGTCATTTTTAATCGTTAATAGTTGTCCCAGCCAATAATGTGCGTTTGAGGTGTACACTGAATTTGGATACGTTGTTAAGAACGCTTGAAATTCTGGAATAGCTTGGTCGTAGCGTTTATCTTTCATTATAAGCGCAACAGCACGTTCGTACGCTTCGTTTTCAGATAAATCACTGCTGTAGCTCTGCTCATTACTAGGCTGTGTGTAGTCTGTTGTAGGCGCTGGAGCCGTCGGCTTTGCATAAGCTTGGCTAACACGGTTCTCAATTTCTTGATAAAGCTCGCGTTGACGCTGGAGTACTTTTTCAAGCTTATAGCTTTGCTCTTCAGTTACTCCGCGTATTTGACTAACTTCATCTTGCAGTAAATTGAGCTGTTGCTGTAACTCTACTTGTAAAAAATTACGCTGTTGCATCATACTTTCAAGTGTTGCTAAACGCTTTTCAATGCTTGACTGTGAACTTGCAGCTTCTGAAACAGGAGCGGGAGCAGCCATTAACTGGGTGCTCCCGCTCAATATCATGGCTGCCAAAATAATTTTCGGCTTCATAATATCTCTTATCTTAGTAAACTAGTACCGCACGGCGGTTTTTAGCGAAAGCTGCTTCTGTGCGAGTCTTAACCATTGGCTTTTCTTCGCCGTAGCTAACTACTGACATTTGGCTTGCAGAAACACCTAAGCTTTGTAGGTATTTTTCAACTGCTTGTCCACGGTGCTCACCAAGTGCAATGTTGTACTCTGGCGTACCGCGCTCATCTGCGTGGCCTTCAATTAATACTTTAACAGAAGGATTTTTAACTAAAAACTCAGCGTGTGCACGAAGTAAGTCTGCATATTTGCTTTCAACTGTCGCTTTATCAAAGTCAAAGTAGATAATTTGCTCTTGACGAAGCGCTTCGTACTTTTGACGAAGTTGCTCTTCTGCTTGTTGCTCTGGCGTCATTGTGGCTACTTCAACTGTATCCGTTGTTGTTTGCTCAACAGTTGCTTGGTTTGACTGGTTAGCTGCATTTTCGTCGATATCTGAAGATGAGCTACAAGCTGCTAGTGTCATTACTGGCACAGCAATTAGCAGGCCTTTAAGTATTTTGTTAAGTTGCATTGAGTAGATTCCTATTTTGAGTAAACCAGCAATTATTACTGTAAATATGGCGACCAAGCCGGTGCCTTTACTTGTCCATCAAGCACAGGTAAACGTGCTTTAAAACGGCCGTCCATCGATACTAGCGCAAGTACCTGTTTATTATTGTGGAGCGTGCTGTATATAATCATCGAGCCATTCGGCGCTATGCTCGGTGATTCGTCAAGGCGAGTTCGTGTTAAAACTTGAAACGCACCTGTAGCCAACTCTTTCTTAGCAAGATGATACTGTCCGTTAGTACGGTTTACCATCACTAATTCTTTTCCGTCTGGCGAAATAGAACCCGCTAGGTTCATGTCACCGTCAAAGGTTAATCTTTGCGTTCTGCCAGTTTTTAAATTTAACTTATAAATCTGAGCATTACCACCCCTTTCCGACGTAAATACTATATCTTCACCATTTGGGTACCACGAAGGTTCGGTATCTATACTACGATGGCGTGTTAATCGCGTCTCTTTACGTGTTAGTAAGTCTAATAAGTAAACCTCAGTTGCACCAGTTTTATCTTTTGACAGCACTAGCAGTAACTTTTTACCATCTGGCGAGAACTGCGGCGCGCCGTTAATTCCCTTGTAGCTGGTGATCAATTCGCGTTTACCAGTATAAATGTCTTGAATGTAAATTTGGCTCTGGCGATTTTCAAAGGTTACATACGCTAACTTAGTACCGTCAGGTGACCAAACCGGTGACATTAATGGCTCTTTTGAACGCAATAATACTTGTTCATTAAAACCATCGTAATCAGCAACCACTAACTGATAAGGCTTTTCTTCGGTATCACGTACAATAACATAGGCTATTTTTGTTAAAAACGCGCCTTTTTCGCCAGTTAGCTTTTCATAAATAACATCACTAATGCGGTGCGAGTATCGACGAAATCCAGTTTCACCAATTACGCTTTGACGTGCTTCTAAAATATGGTCTTGGCTTTGAACAAGCTTACCGTTGCTCATCATTTGTGTTTCACCGCCAGTAATTTGGCCGCGAATAACATCAACAAGCTCATAACGTACTAAGTAACGTCCGTTGGTTTGCTGTTCTACTTCACCCACTAAAACCGCTTCAACGCCTTTATTAACCCAAGCGCCGTAATCAATATCGCCGTCTTTATGTGGTTGTTGAGGCATTTGTGAAACGCTAACTGGCTTAAATTTACCACTGCGCATTAGATCAGCAGCAATAACATCGCTAAGCTGCTCTGGAATAGGGCCAATACCTTGGTATTTAAAAGGCACAATCGCAATCGGTCTTGCACCGTCTATTCCTTCAGTAATAACAATTTCAAGTGCCGCGTGTGCAACGCCCTGAAACCCTAATATTAAAACTAAACAGGCTATTTTAATTTTGTTAAACATGTCATCCCTTAAAACTCTGGCGCGATGGTTATATTAATATTCTTTAATTGTTCGAATACGTCTTTATCTTTCGATACCGGTAATGTGTCAGCCATGCGAACCGCTCTTAAAGCAGCTTCACACACTAACTTATCACCGCCTAACGACTTAACCTGCGTAACCAAGCCATTAAACCCAAGACGGAGATTAATGCGGCATTGCTGGTTTTTCATTTTTTCATCAATTAATAAGTTTTGCTGAATACGCGCCATAATTAATGCACGGTATTTATCAACTTCACTCACTACTTGCTGTTGACGTATTTTATTACGAGCAGCCTGCTCTTTGGCAAGTTGCTCTTGCAGTATTTGTTCTTGCAATGCTTGCTGACGTTTACGCTCGGCTTCTTCAGCACGTTTTTTACGCTCTTCTTCCGCTTTTTTAAGCGCGGCTTCTTCGGCTTTGCGTTTGTCGGCAGCCGCTTTAGCAGCATCTTCAGCCTCTTGCTTTTGCTTTTGCGCTTGTTTGGCCTTTGCTCGCTCACGTTGTTCTATTTCGCGGGCTTTTTTAGCTTGAGCTTCGGCTTCAGCTCTTTCTTTCTCTTTAGCTTTGCGCTGCTGCTCTAGCTTTTTAATGCGTCTTGCTTCAGATTCACTTTGCTTACGTGCGTCTGCTGCGCGGCGTTCTAAATCACGAATGCGTTTATCTTCAGCGCGCCTTTTATCTTCTTCTTTTTTGCGTAACTCAGCAATTTTTTGCTCAACCTGCTGTTGATCCACGGTCACAGCAGACACCGCATTTTCTGGCTCAGGAATGGCGGCATTAAGCGTCACTTCCATTACTTTAGGTTTAGGTGGATGAATGTTTGCTGATGCATACAAAAATCCCCCTAATGCTAAATGCAGTATTACTGATTTGATTAACGACGTATTCATATGACTACTTGGTCCCCTCAAAGGATTCGGTCATTAAGCCTACCGATGGTACACCTGCATTCTTCAAAAAATCCATAAGCAGTAACACTTCTTGATACGACACTTTGCCTGAGCCTTTAATCATTACTGGAGTATCAGGGTTTTTCATTAGTTGTAGTTTAATTACAGCGGCTACATCTAATGCTTCCATTGGCTCTTCCGGATCAGTACCTATGCTTACATAATACTTACCTTGCGAATCAATAGAGGCAATAATGGGCGGCGTATCTTTGGTATCAACCAAGTCTGACTCTTCCATTTTTGGTAGGTCTACTTTTACGCCATGGGTTATCAATGGCGCAGTGGCCATAAATATAATAAGCAACACCAACATTACATCAATGTATGGTACTACATTAATTTCTGCGACTGGGCGACGCTTTTTACGCTGGTACATTCGCTTGAGCCTCTATTTGGGTAGCTGCTTGACGGTGTAAAATATTGGCAAATTCTTCCATAAAGTTAATGTAATGAGATTCTAACTTTTCAACTTTATTAGCAAATCGGTTATAGGCAATAACGGCAGGAATAGCCGCAAATAAACCCATCGCTGTTGCAATCAAAGCTTCTGCTATACCTGGTGCAACCATTTGTAAGGTTGCTTGTTTTACTTCACCTAAGGCAATAAAGGCATTCATAATACCCCATACTGTACCAAACAAACCTATGTAAGGGCTAATTGACCCAACGGTTGCTAAAAACGATAAGCTTGATTCTAGTTTTTCTATTTCACGAGAAAGCGCAACCCGCATTGAACGGTGCGTGCCTTCCATAACAATGCCTGCACTTTGAAAGGTATTTTTTTTGTGGCGTGCAAACTCTTTAAAACCTGAGGTGAATAACGCTTCAATACCCGTTGATTGACCACCGCGTGATGAAATTTCGTTATATAGCTTACTTAAGTCAACACCAGACCAAAAACGTTGCTCAAATTTTTTGGCATTTGCTAAGGCGTCAGAGATGGCTTTTTTACGTTGAAAAATAATAGCCCACGACATAACCGACATAGCAACCAACGCTAGCATTACTAATTGCACAAGCAAACTGGCTTCTAGAATTAGATCTAAAAAATTAAGCCCTGATCCCACGTTAAACTCCTAAATAATTAAAAACATCAAATTGATTTATTTGAGTAAGGTAACTTTGTAACACATTAGCCACCATTAAAGTTCAGCTAGTGTATCTAGTGTATTTACTGCTGACAACGATATTGCTGTGAATAGCCAACAAAAAACGTTAAAAAAATAGTTTTACTACTTAACTCTTGTTTTACTGTATAAATAAATAACAATAAAGCTATCTGTAAGCCCGCTTAATTTCACTAAAGAGTCACAAAAATACGCTGTTTATTCAAAATTAATGCATAAGCACTCATAAACACTACACACTTACCTTAACGTAATAGTAAAACTAATACCGAACGTTTATATGTTAATATACATAAACAAAGCATTTCATTAACTTATAGAATTAATGGTTAATTAACATGCAACATTAAGTAAAAACAGAAAACCCCTGCTATTAGTTTTTTTAATCTGAAAATATAAATTTTCTAGTTTGAACAAATTCTGCCGCTTCGGTATTATTCTCCCATACCGAGCTAGCGCATTAAATGAAAGCTATTTCATTGAATCCAGTTCTTCGTAATATGATTTATTTCGTATTACTTTTTTACTTCTTGGGGTATGACCTCAATAAGTAAAACGTAGTTCCCTAGATTACTTCCTTAAACTTGTTGTTTGCCCGCATTATTTGCGGGCTTTTTTTTGCCCGCAATTTGTCAAATCAGCTACACTCGGCCTCAGTAACGTTACAGCAGGCGCACAATAGCCTGATATGTCTTAACGCTCAGTGAATTATTGGCAAAGTAAAATACGTCTAAATTTAGCTTTTGCTCATACTAAAAAGCCACTGTCGTTAAAATGACAGTGGCTTTAGAAAGAGTCTAGTTATTCTGGTTATTTAATCTTTTTTAGGTAACAAGCCAAAATGGTGGTACGCATTATCAGAGACAATTCGCCCTCGCGGCGTACGCTGAATAAATCCTTGTTGAATTAAAAAGGGTTCAATCACATCTTCTATGGTTTCTTTCTCTTCGCCTATTGCCGCGGCTAAGTTGTCAAGGCCAACAGGGCCACCCATAAACTTTTCGATGATGGCGAGTAAATATTTACGATCCATGTAATCAAAACCGCTTTTATCAACGTCAATCATGTCGAGGGCTTGTTGGGCCACCTCAGCATTAACCGTACCGTCTGACTTTACTTGGGTGTAATCGCGCACTCTGCGCAATAAACGATTTGCAATACGTGGCGTACCGCGCGAACGTTTGGCTATTTCGGCCGCGCCATCGTCACACATTTCTAAACTAAGATAATGCGCTGAGCGCCCCACAATATGCGATAAGTCTTCCACAGAGTAAAACTCTAAGCGCTGCACAATACCAAAACGGTCACGCAGTGGAGAAGTTAATGATCCCGCACGGGTAGTTGCACCAATGAGTGTAAATGCGGGTAAATCAAGCTTAATAGAGCGCGCTGCAGGGCCTTCACCTATCATAATATCGAGCTGGTAATCTTCCATTGCCGGGTAGAGTATTTCTTCAACTTGCGGGCTCAAACGGTGAATTTCATCAATAAACAGTACATCACCTTCTTCAAGGTTAGTGAGCAATGCGGCTAAATCGCCCGCTTTTTCAAGCACAGGACCAGAGGTGGTTTTAATATTTACGTTTAATTCGTTCGCCACAATATTAGCAAGCGTGGTTTTACCTAAGCCTGGTGGGCCAAATATCAATAAGTGATCCAACGCTTCGCTACGACTGCGCGCAGCTTCAATAAATATTTCCATTTGTTGCTTAACATGCGGCTGACCACGATAGTCGGCCAATAACTTAGGCCTAATAGCACGGTCTATGGTGTCTTCGTTGGTTTTTTCAGCAGCATCTATTAAGCGATCAGCTTCGATCATAATTTACTCACAGCATTGATTTCAAAGATTCTTTAATTAGAACCTCAGTCGACATATCGGGTTTGCTTACTGATTTTACTGCTTTTTGCGCTTGTGGCAATTTATAACCGAGCGCCACTAACGCCGAAACCGCATCATCGGCCGCATTATTGGCTATAGTTGCATCGCTCGCAGGCTCTATTACGGCGCTATCGCTAAATGGGGTAAATAAGTCATTACCCCAATTTTTTAATCTGTCTTTCATTTCGAGCACTAAGCGCTCTGCGGTCTTTTTGCCCACCCCTGGCAACTTAACCAAGGCAGTGGCATCTTCATTATTTACACAACTTACAAACTGCTGCGCCGACATGCCCGACAAAATGGCTAAGCCTAATTTAGGCCCTACTCCATTGGCTTTTAACAGCTCTCGAAATAACGCACGTTCGGTTTTATTATTAAAGCCAAACAATAACTGTGCGTCT
Source organism: Pseudoalteromonas sp. APC 3250 (assembly GCF_030407915.1). Taxonomy (NCBI): domain Bacteria; kingdom Pseudomonadati; phylum Pseudomonadota; class Gammaproteobacteria; order Alteromonadales; family Pseudoalteromonadaceae; genus Pseudoalteromonas; species Pseudoalteromonas sp. APC 3250. The sequence continues at coordinate 52,369 of NZ_JASDCM010000020.1, read as the reverse complement.
TCGCGTACTACAAAATGAGTGTACACAATGGCGTTGTCGCCTACTTTAGGCAAATCGTAAAAACAGGTCATTGGCATTTGTACTTCGTAGCCAACGCCGCTAACTTCTAATAGTATTTCTGGGGGCTGTTTTTCAACTAACACGCCGTTTAAGCGACCTATCATTGTTATTTCCTTAGACGTCCTCTAACGGTTTTGCTTGCGCTACCCGCTAGTTTTATTAAATTTTGTTCAGAGTGGGCATGGCAAATTGCAATTGCAAGCGCATCCGCCGCATCGGCTTGCGGCGTACCTGGCAGTTTAAGTATGTTTTTAACCATATGTTGAACTTGCGATTTATCTGCCCCACCGTTACCCACAACGGCTTGCTTTATTTGCCGTGCTGAGTATTCAAAAACCGGTAAGTCGGCCATAGAGGCACCGACAATCGCAGCACCACGGGCTTGACCTAGCTTTAAAGCAGAATCAGGGTTATGCGCCATAAATACTTTTTCTATAGCAAATGTTTCAGGCGAAAATTGCTCTATAAGTTGCGTAATGCCCTGGTAAATCATTTTAAGTCGGGTGGGAAAGTCATGATCGGCTAATTTAATACAGCCACTGCCTAAGTATGTAAACTTGGCACCTTGATGCGCAACCACACCGTAACCCGTTAAACGCGAGCCCGGATCGATCCCTAAAATTATGGCCAAACAGCACTCTCATTATTGTTATTTATTAATAGTGCTAATAATGCCAGAGCACTGTATAAATTACCAGTACAAAGCAAAAACAAAAATGCCTACTTAAAAAGTAGGCATTTAAACGCTATTTGGCCGCAAAGTTTACGCTAAAGCGCGCACTAAGCCTTGAGTATTTTGTTTAAGCGTACGGGCAATCATAAAATAGCCTAACCCTGCTACAAACACGCCACCAGCAACGGGGCCAATAACCCAAATATTAGGATGCAGCTTACCTGCCAAATCAAACATTTGCTGCTGTACTATTAACAGTGCTATATCACTGAAAAATGCAGCAACTAGTCCGGCTAAACCGCCCAGTAATAAAAACTCATACAAGGTGGCATTTTTTATTAATCGGCTTTTAGCGCCTAACGTACGCAATATTACAATTTCTTGCATGCGCTCACCTAAGCTTGCTTGCACCTGCGATATAAGTACCAACGCGCCACACAACACCACAATAGCCAATACAAAGCCAATAGCTAACGACACTTGCTCAATAGTCGATTGAATTTGTTTAACAAAGTTGTCTACATCAATCGCTGTAATAGTGGGATATGCCCGCAATAGCTGGCTAAAGTCACGCTTTTGCTCAGGCTCAATACGTACTGATGAAATATACGTGGCCGGAAAGCTGCTCAACACATCAGGGCTTAAAATAATGAAAAAGTTAGGTTTAAGCGTGGCCCAATTAACTTTACGTACACTGGTAATTTTAGCGTCGAACGACTGCGCACCAATTAAAAACGTGAGGGTATCGCCCATTTTCACATCAAGGCGCTTCATCATCGACTCTTCAAGTGAGGCCTCAGCTACTGCGTCATCGCCAAACCACTGGCCATCGATAATGTCATTTTGTGAAGGGACTTCGTCAAGCCAAGTTAAGTTAAGCTCGCGGCCAATGCCTGAGCGGGCTTCTTCGTCTTTTTTCTCGTTGTCTTGCAATGACACTTCACGTGCTACTGCTTCGCCATTTACTGCATTCACGCGGCCACGAATCGTTGGGTAAAACTCCGACACTTGAATGCCTTTTTGCGCTAAGTATTCATTTACCGGATCCAGCTCATTTTGCGTAATATTAACCAAAAAGGCATTAGGTGCATCGCTTGGTAACTGAGACTGCCAATCCGAAATAATGTCGTTTTTTAGCACAATTAAAAACAACAGTAATTTAATCGCTAGCGAAAAACTAATTAGCTGCACCGCATTAACGTTGGCGCGTTTTTGAATAGACGCAATAGCTAACGACCAGCTGTTACCTGGCTTTAAGCCAAGCTTTCGGCCCCCGCCAAATATTAATTTAGAAATTAAAAACAACACTAAAATAAGCGCAAGCGTTGAGGCAAATAAAATAAGGGTAATTTTAATATTGTTACTAAATAACCACATTAATAAAAATACCGTTAAGGCGCTAAGCCCTAAATGGATTTTACTTACCGCAAGGCGGTCGCCTAAATTACGGCGAAGCACTCTAAGTGGTGGAATATCAAATAAATCTAACAATGGCTTAATAGAAAACATAACCGCACAAATAACCCCGGTGCTAATAGCCACTAACCACGGTTTAAACCCTGCCATAGGCAGTTCGGTTCCCATGCTTTTTGCAAGGTAACCAGTTGCAACTTCTTGTAAGCCGTAACCAATAGCAAGGCCAACGACTACCGCCATGGTACACACCATTAATAAGTGCATAAGGTAAATTTTGCGGATCATATCGCGGCTGCCACCTAAGGTTTTCATCATTGCGACTGGGTCATATTGGCGCTCACAATAGCGCTTAGCCGATACTGCAATAGCAACCGCGGCTAATATAATGCCCAGCAAACCTGCTAACAATAAAAAGCTTTCGGCTCTGTTTAAGCTATTTGAAATAGGAGACTGGCGGTCTTTTACACCATACCAGTTTTGGTTTTCTTTGAGTTGCGGCTTTAACCAGTCGTAAAAACTATTGATGTCGTTTTCATCACCTGCATATAACTGGCGGTAAAATACACGACTGCCTGGCTGTATTACTTCGGTTTTTGCCACATCATCTATGTTTATGAGCACCCTACGGCTACTAGAGAACACATTAAATGGCGCATCGGGTTCTTCTACAATCACCTTTTCAACATTAAATAACGCGGCACCTAATTCAACTTGGTCGCCTACGTTTATGTTTAAGCTATAAAAAACTGACTCACTTAACCATACGTTACCAGGGCTTGGCGCACCGGGTGCAACCTCAGTTTGAGCATTCAAACCCGACTTAACTTTCAATTGGCCTTTAAGCGGGTAACTGTTTGATGCAGCCTTTACCGAGCTAAACTGCATTTGATCGTTTGCAAACAGCATAGTGTCAAAGTACACCATTTGTGCAGTTTGTAAGTTTTGTTGTTCTGCTTTGGTTATAAAGGCGGTATCTATGGCGTGATTGCTGGCAAGAACACGATCTGCTGCTATAAATGCACTGCTTTTTTGCGCAATACTTTGTGCAATTCGCTCAGTTACCATAGATAAGGTAAGTACGGTTAATACCGCCAGTGCAATGGCTGCGCTTATTACGGTTAGTTCACCACGGCGAAACTCACGAGAAAATAGTTTAAGCGCTAATTTAGCCCACATTTGCCATTTCCTCTGTTGAATTTTGTACCAGCTCCCCCGCCTCTATTTGAATAATGCGTTCACATTTTTGCGCTAAGGCTTCATCGTGAGTGACTAAAATGAGGGTTGTTCCGTTTTGCTTATTTAAATCAAATAATAACGACTCAATCATATGGCCATTTTTGCTATCTAAGTTAGCTGATGGCTCATCGGCAAACAATATTTTTGGCGAACCCACAAACGCACGGGCAATCGCAACACGCTGCTGCTCACCACCAGATAACTGCGACGGGTAATGATCAACCCGATGGCTTAAGCCTACTTTTTCAAGCAAAGCGAGCGCTTGTTCTTTGGCGTCTTCTTTACCTGCAAGCTCTGCTGGTAGCATCACGTTTTCAAGTGCAGTTAAACTTTGTACCAACATAAAAGACTGAAATACAAAGCCAACTTTTGCAGCTCTGAGTGCGGCCCGCGCTTCTTCGTCTAATTCGTGCAGCGGCTCCCCATCTAACATTACTTCGCCGCTGCTTGCCGTATCAAGCCCTGCTAATAAACTTAATAAAGTGGATTTACCTGAGCCCGACGTGCCAACAACAGCAACAGACTCACCGTGCTTGACATTAAAGCTGATGTCGCTGAGGATGGACAACTCACCTTCAAGGGTAGATACAACTTTAGACAAACCATTTACTTGAATTATATTTAATTGAGAAAGCGCTGACATATGACTCATTCAATCCTACGTTTTGTATTTATTTTATTTTTAGTTATTAACCCGCTTACTGCGGCAGCTAACAACACGATTTTAATACTTGGTGACAGTTTAAGCGCAGCCTATGGCTTAAAACAAGAACAAGGCTGGGTGCAATTGTTACAAGATAAATACGATGCCGAGCAACGTAATATCAATTTAGTTAATGCCAGTATTAGCGGTGAAACCACTGGTGGCGCCCTGCGCAGACTTGATGCATTACTTGAGCAATATCAACCAACTCATGTGCTCATAGAGCTTGGCGCTAATGACGGTCTACGCGGTTTTCCAGTTACTAAAATGCAAGACAACTTGACCGCTCTAATTGAAAAAAGCCAAGTAATAGATGCACAAACCGCGCTAATGGAAATTTATATTCCACCTAACTATGGCCCACGTTACAGTAAAATGTTCACCGATAGCTTTGCCAGTGTTAGCAAAGCCACAGGCTCGTATTTAATGCCGTTTTTTGTACTTAAAGTAGCAGGCAAAAGCGAGCTAATGCAAAACGATAACTTACACCCTAACAAAACTGCGCAACCAATACTACGAGATGAAATGTATAACACGATCAACCAGTGGTTAAATAAAGAGTAAAGCCGTGTAAAACTTCTGGCGCAAGCGCTTATTATTAAACGCTTGCGCAATAAACATCCAAACAAACAAATGCTTATTGATTTTTTTAAAAATACACGTACTATTGCAGTCGAAGTCGGTATGTGGCGCAGCTTGGTAGCGCACTGTCATGGGGTGGCAGGGGTCGAGAGTTCGAATCTCTCCATACCGACCATTAATCCCTCTTTAAATTCTATTTTCTCTAGTTAAAACTATTTTCCTGTCGTACTACCTAATTTAATAATAAAAAATATCGCACATTTATCGCACCAACCAATTTATTGACTGTTTTTCTGCTTTTTTGATTTCAAAGGTATTGAGATTATGTGACCCCACAGTTAAATACTTTTCAAATAATAAAGAAGCACGTAACTGCTTTAATTATTGATGTATTGGTTTGAGGTCATTGATATTGCAGCTGTGAGTAGCCACTCGATACTATATATCTGGAGTTTAGGTTTAACTCTTTTACTCTATTTAAATTGAGTTTAAAAATAAAAACTCTTGATTCTTAAATAAATAATTTAAAAAATACATCTGCTTTTTTTGCAAGAACTTTTTAATGGCTGACCTTTTTCTTCACGACTTTCCTTGATTAAGTATTTTTATTGCATGTTCATGCCCATTTTCAGCCGCTTTTTTTAAATAATAATCCCCATAAATACTATTTTTTAATGGGGAATCACGCAGGCCATATATTCCGAAAAAAAGATAATATAAGTTCTTATACATATCATTTGAAAAACCTCGCTTTTCAGCCCTGTTCGATAGATAAGAAACCATTTTAGCTAACGACTCTGAGTCATTCTTTCTTATTGCTTCATCTAAAGTCAATTGACCTAATAATATAGCGGCCTCATCATCACCCACATCAGACGCTTTACGTAAGGAGTTTTTTAAAAAAGCAATATCACCATATTTTCCAAGTTGATATGCATAATATAAATTTAAACTAGAATCTAAAATACCTTTTTCAAAAGATGACTCTAATAGCTTGGTTCCTTCATATATGTCTTCTGCTTTTTCACTTGTAATTAAAAAACTACCCAGGATATGCTTTGCTCTAATATTTCCTAAATACGATGAAATTGAAAGCATTTTTTTAGCTTTTTTATAATCTGGATTTTGCTTATATGCTCCCAAATATAAAACGTAACCAGATAGAAAATAGGCAGTGCTGTCATTCTGCAATATTCCTTGCTCTAGTACATTAGAAACATCTTTCCATTCGAGCTCTTGCTGAGCGTCAATATCATCTTTTATCAAATCTAAAGTAACATTCTCACTACAATTACCTTTTGCTTGGTAGCAAACCAATAACAATATAAAAAATAAAATTTTACTCACTTAATCTCCCCGGAAGTCCCTTGGAATGATTGAAAATAGACCCTGTAAGAAAAGCAAACGGGTCAAATCTTGACTTCAGACATCACAATTCTTAACTGTTCAGTAATCGCTTTTAACTACCTTCCAAACTATAACAAAATAGCACTTAAAAAATCCTTTGATAATTTCACAGACTAAAACTTTGCTTGCATACGACACGGCGACAAAGCGGGTACCGTATGTGTTAAGACTTCAGGCAAAGTTTATTTTGGTAGCCAGTGATACACATAAATAGGCGTTTGGTAAAAATCTTTAAACTTGATCACTTTAGTTGGTTTATATCATGGCAAAGCGAAGGTGTTACTCACAATGGTGCTGTTTTTAAGCACGTTTTGTTTTAACTTTTCTTCAAGCGCTGCCACACCATCAGGTAACACACCATAGTAGACGCTGTACTAAAATCAGCATTTTTAAAGTCTTTGCAATAGAGAGTTAGGTTATTTAAATCCAAACTATATTTAATAAGCACTAAAACCAACATACCCCAACTCGATCCTAAATCAATGTGCCTTTTTTAACCATAATGACTCGCTAAAATATAAGAAGAAACTATTAAAATGGGCATTTAAATAACAGGTTCTTCCTCTAAATTTGCTGTTCATTACTTGTTCGACTATTACTATGCTATAGGAACTAAATTTACTTGCGGGATGCTTGATGGACCTTAAAAAAGTAAATAAAAAATCTAACTCACCAAGTTTAACTGTAAATATGGATAAAGCATTTTTAACTCAACTAGTTAATTGTTTACCCATGGGGGCAATGGTAGTTAATACTGATGCTCAGATCCTTTTTGCCAATAATCAACTGTCTGAAATACTGGGCTATGAGGATTCAGAACTCATAGGGATGAACATAGATAATTTACTTCCAGTTCAATTTAAAGCCAATCATACCCACTTGATGAGTCAGTTTTTTGCTAACCCTCGAAAACGCTTAATGGGTGAAGGCCGTGAGTTATTTGCGAGTCAAAAAAATGGTAAGCAAATCCCAATTGAAATAGGTTTAAACCCAATACAAGGACAACAAGAATTAGTTTTAGCCACACTGGTTGATATATCGCAAAGGCTGCGCGCTAATAATATGTTTCAACGATCTATTCAGGCTGCGCCACATGGTGTGTTAATAGTTGACCAAGCAGGCATTATACAAGCGGTTAATCAATCGTTATGTAAATCTTTTGGTTACAGTGAAATAGAACTACTCGATAAAAAAATGGAAATGTTATTACCGCAGCGCTACCAAGGGCATCACTCAGCACTTCGTCATTCATTTCACCGTGAACCCAGTGTAAGAAGTATGGGAGTAGGCAGAGATTTAACCGCGTTACACAAAGACGGTAAAGAATTCCCCGTTGAAGTGGGCTTGAGCCCTTTTATAAATACCAATGATGAAGACATGGTGTTTGTCTCGTTGTTAGATATAACAGAACGAAAACGAATGGAAACTGAGCTAAAAGAAAATAACACTAGCCTGAAAGAATTTACCTATGTGGCCTCTCATGATTTACGCTCTCCATTGCGTGGCATTTCAAACTTAATTGAATGGATAAAAGAAGATTTAGGCACTACCACGGCTGAAGTAGAGTACAACTTAACGCGTATTGATGATCGTATTCATAAAATGGAGACGTTAATTGATAATTTATTGGCCTATGCAAGAGCTGGCAAAGCTACCCAAGATACTCAAGTAATCGATATGCATAAATTAATTTCTAACGTTACCGAACTGTTAGATTTACCTGCTGGAATGAAGCTTCATAAAGACATTCAATTAAATACCATCGTCACTGCATGGACGCCACTTGAAACCGTTGTTCGCAATTTGTTAAGTAATGCCATTAAACATCACGACAGTGAAGAAGGAACTATAGAAATTCGTTGTGTAGCAGAAAATACGCTTTGCCATATCACTGTGACTGATGATGGGCCCGGTATACCACCAGAAGCTTACGAACGTATTTTTAGTTTATTTCAAACAACCTCTGATGATAAGTCGGGCTCAGGTATTGGGCTGTCTATTAGTCGGCGTCTGGCACAAGCTCATGGTGGGCGCATTTCCGTTAGCTCAAATGAACCGCAAAAAGGGTCTACATTTCATGTTTGGTGGCCTCGCTTTGCAAGGAAAGAGAATTTATGATTAAAAATCTATCTATACTGCTTGTTGAAGACGATGATGTTGCCGCGGAAGCCGTAACAAGAAGCCTAAAAAAAGTGGATCCTAAAATTAAAATAATTTGGAAACAAAATGGAAAACTTGCGTTAGATGCGTTACGAGAAAAAGCACAACAAAAAGTAATATCAGAGCCCTACTTAGTATTGCTAGACCTGAATATGCCAGTGATGAATGGGTTTGAATTTTTAGAGCATATTCGTAAAGATAAAAAATTAAACGATACTGTTGTATTTATACTCACGACCTCCAATGAGGATAACGATCGTACTCGCGCGTACCATAACAACGTAGCAGGTTACATGGTTAAACATGCAATTGGCCCGCAGTTTGCCAAATTAGCGACACTTATGGATGCTTATATACATGCCGTTGAGCTTGAATAAGCTATTTTGCAAGAGATATGGATATGATAACTTCAATAGATAATTTTGAAACCTGCGACAGTATTAACCTACTCATTGTTGATGACGATGCGGTTGATAGAGAACAAATACGTCGTATGATATCTCGCTCAAATATACAGGCGAAAATTTCAGAGGCATCCTCTATTGAAAGCTCGATGTCTTATCTTGAACATGGTGAGTTTGATTGTGTCATTGTTGATTACCGATTAGGTATCGGATCGGGGCTTACCCTGCTAAATAATATTAGAAAGACTGAAAATAACCACTGTGCTGTGATTATGATCACGGGCTTAGGAGATGAAAAAATAGCAGCAGAAGCTATGCGGCTAGGAGCAAGCGATTATTTACTTAAAAATCAATTAAAAAGCGATCAGTTGATACACTCTATATCTAGCTCCATTCAACGCGCAAACTTAGAAAAAAAACTCCATGACATGGCACACTACGATAGCCTAACAGGCTTAGCAAGCCGCCCTATTTTAATTGATCAACTCCAACAAGCCATTACATCTGAGCAAAAGCTCGCCGTAGCCTATTTAGATTTAGATAATTTTAAACCCATTAATGACAAATACGGTCACGAAACCGGTGACTTCGTTTTGAAAACTATTGCCCAAAGACTAAAAAGCACATTACGCAAAGAAGATACACTCGCGCGTATCGGCGGAGATGAGTTTATCCTTTTATTAAGGGGGGCAGCGCACACGATACAAGAATATGAGACTCTGTTACAAGAGGTGCTGATTGAGGTAAACGACCCAATAAAATTAGTAGAGTTTTCGTGCTCCGTTCAAATTTCAGTCAGCATCGGCGTTGCACTTCCCAGTGATGATGGCTTAACTTGTGATGACATTTTACGCAGAGCCGATCAAACAATGTACCAAGCAAAAAGATCAGGAACAAACCGAATTCTGTTTTTTGATCCAGAAGAAGAAAGCCTAAGGCATGCAAAACATGATTTATTATTGGCTGCTGAAAAAGGCATTGCTCGCAAAGAGTTTATTCTTCATTATCAACCAAAGGTCAATTTGATGGATCACCAGTTGATTGGCGTTGAAGCCTTAATACGCTGGAATCACCCTACTTTGGGTTTACTTTACCCTGGTCACTTTTCAGAGGCATTAGAGCATCCACACATTGGTATTTTAATTGGTGAATGGGTACTTGCTGAGGCCTTAAAACAGCATAAAATTTGGACAAGAAATCATCTTTCTATGAGTGTGAACATCTCTCCAGCTCATTTACTTAGTGAGGGCTTTGTTGAAAACCTCAGAGAGTTACTCATCAGCACTAATAATATAAAACCAAAAACCCTCGAATTGGAAATTTTAGAGAGCACTACAATTGGAAACGTTGACCAAGCAGTCGACGTTCTCAATGGCTGCCGCGATTTAGGGGTAAGTATTGCGCTAGACGACTTTGGTACAGGTTACGCTTCGTTGAGTTACTTAAAAAAATTACCTTTAGATACATTAAAAATAGATCAAAGCTTTGTTAAAAAGCTCCTATCAGACCATGAAGACAAGTCCATCGTTACGTGTATCGTGGCGCTAAGTAAAGCATTTGGGTATAACCTAGTAGCAGAGGGGATAGAGTCACAAGAGCTCGAAAAAGTACTTATAGGCATGGGTTGCTATCATGGGCAAGGCTATTATATTGCCAAACCAATGTCTGCAGAGAAGATGAACTTATGGATAAAAAATATGACATCAACTAAGCACTGACCCTAAATAATATTCCTCTATTTGGGTTGCCAGTGGTACACATAAATCGGTGTTTGGTAAAAATCTTTAAGCTTGATCACGTTAGTTGGTTTATATGATGGCAAAGCGAAGGTGTTACTCACAATAGTGATTTTATTATTAACTACGTCATGTTTTAACTTTTCTTCAAGCGCTACCATACCACCAGGAAACAAGTAACACACCAGAGTAGACGCAGAACTAAAATCGGCATTTTTAAAGTCTTTACGATAGAGGGTAAGGTTATCTAAACCTAAACTATATTTAAAAAGCATTGAAATTAACCAAGGAAACCACGATAACTCATAGCCAATAACCTGTTTATTAGGATGCTTTTTGGCAACCGGTATAACAAGCGTTCCCCAACCTGAACCTAAATCAATTAATGCGCCTTTTTCATCCATGCTTATTGCAGCAAGCATAGTTTGGCGCGCTTTGCTTGAGCTCATCATCGGTGAAATTCCCGTTTTTAGCGTTCCCCAAACAATAGATAAAGCGATTAGAAGGACTAAAAAGAAAAGTCCGATAGCAATAAAGTCCATACTAACTAACACCTAATAACGGTTGAATCATCATAATCTCACCTTATCGATTATTTGTTTCTATATAGTAAAACCATTACAAAGAGCACCGTTAGTATAAATTTATTTTATATTTAACAACTGTTTAAAATAAACCACAAAAAAAGCGCCATTTGGCGCTTTTTAGATTAGTAGCAAGGAATTAATGCTTACGCCCTACGCCGTTGCGCACCATGTCTTGGCCGCTTTGGAAAATCTCTTCGGTAATTTCGCGTGCTAATAAAAGTTGTTGCTTGTCATCAAACACCGCGACAAAACGGCTGCCGTCAGCATTGTTAGTTGCCATGCCCACGCCTGCTACGCCGGTTAAACCTAAGCCGCCGTTTTCAACTTGCAGTAAAAAGCTTTCAAGTTCAGCGAGGGTGTCGATTGCAGTTAGTTTGTTTTCCATTGTGGTTGCTCTATGTGTTGCTCGCCATAGCGAGTCTGTCAATAATATGCGGTTATTTTACAGCACATAGTAAAAACTTAAACCACCTTATAGGCAAAGTCATAACAACATTCTGTAAAGCAAAATTAAAAGTATTTGTAAAAACCCCGCAAATGCGGGGTTTTAAGTATTAGCTTTGCTTCATTGTGCCTTGTTGTTCAAGGCGGGTATGCCAGCTAAACGCTTCTTCTAAAAGGTGGGGCGTATGGCCGCCACGTACACAAGCACGCTCGTAGTAATCAAGCATAGCGTTGCGATAATCTGGGTGTACACAGTGTTTAATTACTTCAACAGCCCGTTCGCGTGGCGCTAATCCACGTAAATCAGCAAGGCCTTGCTCGGTCACTAAAATATCAACATCGTGCTCGGTATGATCGACGTGGCTTACCATAGGTACCACGCTTGAAATAGCGCCGCCTTTAGCAATTGATTTAGTTACAAACACCGATACATGCGCATTACGTGCAAAGTCGCCTGAACCACCAATACCGTTCATCATTTTAGTACCACACACATGAGTTGAGTTAACGTTGCCATATATATCAAACTCAAGTGCCGTGTTAATTGCAATAATACCTAAACGACGCACAATTTCAGGGTGATTCGACATTTCTTGTGGGCGAAGTACTAGCTTATCGCGGTACTTTTCAAGGTTATTAAATACTTGTGCGTTACAACGCTCTGATAAAATAATTGAACACCCAGAGGCAAAATTAAGTTTACCCGCATCAATTAAGTCAAAGGTAGAATCTTGTAGTACCTCTGAGTACATAGTGAGGTCTTTAAAATCTGAGTCTAATAAACCCATCATGACTGCATTGGCTATGTTACCAATACCCGCTTGTAATGGGCCTAAGTTTGCAGGCATGCGCTGTTGTGCTACTTCTTCTTTAAAAAAGTTAACTAAATGGCGTGCAATAGAGGCGGTATCGGCATCTGGGTCGGTTACTGTTGAAAATGAGTCACTTTGATTAGTAAATACAATACCCACAATTTTAGCCGGATCGATTGGAATAGCAGCACTACCGATACGGTCATCTACTTTCACTAGCGGCACTGGAGTGCGCGTTGGACGGTACGATGGAATGTATATGTCGTGCAGCCCTTCAAGCTCTGGCTGATGTAACATGTTAATTTCTACAATTACTTCTTTAGCAAAAATAGCAAAGCTTGCTGAGTTCCCCACTGACGTTGTAGGTACTATGTGGCCTTCTTCTGTAATAGCTACGGCTTCAATGACCGCTACATCTGGCATAGTTAACTGATGATTACGTAACTGTTCAACAGTTTCTGATAAATGCTGGTCAATAAACATGACCTCACCGTTGTTAATTGCTTTACGTAATGTGCTGTCTACCTGAAATGGCATACGACGCGCTAACGCACCTGATTCAGTAAGTAGCTTATCTAAGTCGTTACCTAATGACGCGCCCGTCATTAGGTTAATTTTCATTGGGTTTTCACGTACACGCTCGGCAAGTGCACGTGGTACAGCTTTCGCTTCACCAGCACGAGTAAAGCCACTCATGCCCACGGTCATGCCGTCTTTAATAAATAAACTGGCCTGCTCTGCAGACATCACTTTGTTGTGTAAGTCACTACGACGAATTCGTTCTAATTGCATTTGGAACCCCTTAAACCCCATTATTATTTGGGCGCTATTCTAAGTATTTCCTTATGCTTCGTAAGCTAGACCTAAGTCTCATTTACGCATAGTTGGTATAAAAACGTTGCAGAGCGCTTTAATTTTGTACACTTTATTACTTAACTTATTGCTGTTATTGGGGTTAGAATACCAAAAAATCTATTCAATCATTTAACTAAACAAGCTTAAAAACAAATATAATTAATTTAAATCAATTGCTTATAAATTCAGCCAGGAAAGCTTAGATTATAAATTGTATAAAAATAAAGCCGTACAGGCCAAATCTTACAAAATAATAAACTGGTCATTCATTGGGCAGTAACCTTGTAAGGAATAGAATCTAGGATTTACGTATTAAGGAAAATACATGGATTTGTCTGACGAAGAAATTAACTTTTTATCTGGGTTGTTTGAACCTAGTCAAAGTACAGCATTAATTAATGAAACAAAACTAACAGTACAAACATCAATACCAGATGGTATTGCGCATTTACTTGGTCAGGCTAAATTAACCCTATTAGCAGAAGTAGCTCATTACCAACTGTGGTTTCCACTTCAATTTAAAACTGATGAATTAGGCCATTTCAGTACTGTGTTAGCAGCCCCAGAAGTGATTGATACTAAAGGGACTCAACGTAGCTGGCGAATAAGTGAATTAAATATTCAAAGCCAAGGTTTTTGCATTGAATCTATCTCAAGCACAGGAATATTTTTAAAACCCACATCAATAAACAGTGAACTTGATGAGTTACAAAATATGCAATTTATTTTACCCAATGAAGCGGCTATATCATTAGACATAGAACCCGTTAGGCACAGTGAGTGTGGCATAGCAGCTAAAATAAAGCATATTCACCATGGTAAAGAGCAACTGAGAGCGTATTTATTTGAAGTTCATAAACGTGAATATTCAAGCTTATATCAACTTGAGCATAAGCAAGAACTGGGGCTATCAAACTAAAAAGCCACACTAATTAAGTGTGGCTTTACGGATTAAATAAACTTAATTTAGGTCATTTTTACTTTAATCGTTTTGCTATTTCAGCAACGCGCTCACCGTATAAACGAGCCGTTTCTAAATCGCCTGATGGAATAGCCGTTTCGTCAGCATCAGTAGGTGATTGTACTAATACGCCAACCGAACCGCCTAAGTTATTGATGTCTTGACGGGTTGATTCCAATTTATTGGCGGGTGGTAACCCTAGGCTTACCCAAATTCCACCATGCTGTGAAGCTAACGTTTGCATACTAATTAGGGTGACTTGTTTGTCGCCATTTAGGCTGCCGCTATTAGTAAAACCGCCAAACACTTTATCTTTCCAACCCATGGTAAACCACACTTTAGAGGTGGCATCGACAAACTTTTTAAACTGCCAAGGGTATGAGCCCATATAGGTAGGTGCACCAAAAATAATGGCGTCTGCATTGTTTAATGCATCCCAATCGGTGTCTTTAATATCACCATTTTCATCGATTGCAATAAGCTGAGCGTTTGCTCCATCAGCCACAAATTCCGCCACTTTTTTGGTATGGCCATATCCAGAAAAATAAATAACCGCTACTTTACTCATGAACCTTCCTTTTGTTGTGATTTAATAACACGCTTTAAGTATAGTATGGCCGCTTAATCTAAAATCAACTAAGCAGCGTGTTTAATTAAATTAAAAGGTACTCACTGAAATTTCTAAATTACTCACCGCACAGCCATACTGCTCAGCACTAATACGGTGATAAGCCGACTCAGGCTTAGTTGATAGACTAATAATAAACGCATCTTGCTGACCAACAGCTGTTTGTTCTTGGCTCAAGCACATGGCTTGCGTTAAAGAGCGCAATTTGGCATCCGTTAAAATATTGCCGAAACGCTGAACCGGCAAAGGCGGTATTTTAATTGCTGGCAATGCTTGGCTAATACTGCGCTGACTTAAGGTAAAATCATTATTTTTAATATCAATCACACTGCCAGCAGGCCAGTACGAGTAACTGTAGGTTTTAGTTTCAGCCTGAGCCTGCCCTGTTGATTTAACCATCACCACACCATTTTTACCAATTACGGTCATTAAATTCCCTGATTCAGATTTAATAACCACTAAGGCGGTGGTTTCGTCTACACCAAAACCAAATGCGGGTTGAGCTTGATTTGCACCAAAGCTGTCGAGCAAAGTGCCTAGTCTTAATGTACGGTTTCGCTCGCTAAAGTGTGTATCGAGTACACCGTAACTAAATGTGCCTAAACCCCCAAAGCGGTTGTAAGTTAAACTATCGCTGTTTGAGCGCTCACTGGGTGCATCAATGGCTTGCGCGCCTTCTTTCAATGCCGATAAACTTGTGCCATTAGTGATCATAACCACATTACCACCGTGCGCTTGCCCGCCACTTTGCACTGCGGTGCCTGCACTTGTACCTACAACAACAGGGCGAGACTGTAACGCTTTTGTCCATGGATATGGCTGATTATTTTCATCAAACAATACCTTGCGCGTTAAGCTTTGATCGCCGCCATTAAACATAACACCGGTACTATTTTTGATTAGCTGCACTAAAGCGTCTGTGCCGTTTTTACACAGCAAATATTCTGCTTGAGTGCGATCAGGATAAATATGTTCACGTTGATATAGCCCCATTTCAGAGTGCCTAAGCGTGTTTAAATCATCACATTTATTGGTGGTTATTGCTTTAGCAAGCGCAGGGGTTAATGCAAGCCATTGTGAATTTACATTGGGAAAACGAAGTAATCCTTCGTAAAAATCAGCAGATTCATAAGGGTCTCTGCTTGAGGCGGTAATGGCTAGTATGCTCGGGTTAGTACTTTTTACTTTTAAACTGCCAGATATAAATTGCAAAATATCTGTCGCGGCGGATTCGCTATTAAGCGCGGTATTGACCTGCTCTTTTAGTCGCGTATTGTCGCTCTGCAGCTGCGCTACTTCAAGCATATCTATTACAAAATTGTATTCTTGATCCGTTAAACTATTGAGCTGTTTACTATCAATATCGCGCCATAACCATAACAGCTCTTTTTTTGACAATGTGGGTGATGATTTAGCCTGCATTGTTGCTAAATTTTTAATAGTTTTGTTTTTAGCTTGCGTATTTTTACTTGGCCATTGTTGCTTTATTTGACTAATTTTAGCGTTGGAGAGCGCAAATACATTATGTATTTTACCCGGAATTTGTGTGTTTTTTTCACAATTTTTAGGGCTTAAACTAGCACACGTTGTGAGTGCACCGCCGACTAATACTAACGTTTGTTCAGATTCTTTTGCGCTTAACTGCAGCGAAAAAGCAATAAAAAACGAAAAAACAGCCGTTATTGTACGCGATTTAGCTAACCGTTTGTTTGGTAAATATATTCGTTCCATTATGTTATACTCATGTAAAAAATTATAAGAAATAACTTGCGAGAGCGTCTCTCACTTGCTATAAAAAAAAGGAACTTTAAAACGCGAGTAAGCTAGCACCCCTTTGCTGGCTTTGTCAAAAACCTTTTGGAATGAGAATTATGTTTAAAAAAGCACGTTTGCTTACAACATATTTCTACTCACCACACTACCTTTCGGAGTGGTTTGACGAGTAGCCCACCACCTCACTTTTTCACAGTGAGGGGCTAAGCGTGTCATTTCACCACTGCCCTGTCTAAAAATATAACAATTAAAAGCCACAGATCTGTTTGTATGTTTTTGTGCGCTTAAAAAGACAAAAGGTATTTAAGATGTTTCGTCAACTAACAATTGCGGCCACAGTAAGCGCATTACTGAACCCGATCACTTTTGCACATGCACAAGAAACCAACACCGACACCAACATTGAACGAGTAGAAGTAACAGGATCTCGCTTAAAAGGCGTTGATCTTGAAGGAACTATCCCATTAACCGTACTAGACCAAGATGCAATCAAACGCTCTGGCGCTAATACCATTCATGAATTACTCAAAGATTTATCTGTTTTTAAGGGCGGAAGCGGCACATTTTCAACCTCTGAAAGTGGCGGTACGTCTACTTCAACACCAGCCGGTCAATCAGCAGCGAGCTTACGAGGCATGGGGCCATCAGCAACGCTGACATTAATAAATGGCCGCCGAGTTGCGCCTAGTTCATTTGCTGCAGGTACTGAAAACTTTGTAGATGTAAACTCTATTCCACTAGCCGCCATTGAGCGCATTGATATTTTAGCCACAGGCGCATCAGCCGTTTATGGTGCCGATGCTGTGGCAGGTGTTATTAACTATATTTTAAAAGATGATTTTGAAGGCGCTGAAATTAATACTTCGTTTGCCGATAGCTTTGATCAGCATGACGAAAGTAAAAAACAATTAAACTTAGTTTATGGTACAAAAATAGGCGAAAGTAACTTAACGGTATTTGCTGATATATATGACCGTAACGCTTTTAAAGCGACCGATCGTAATTACACGGCCTCTCCCTCTTTAGTGAATGGTTACTCCTATTTACCTAAGCTGGAGAACTCACCTAATATTTATTATTTCAGCAGCCGAGATGGTAACGAACTTCCATCACCAAACTGCAAAACCGAATTAGTTACTACTGAATTAGATGAACAAATTTGTGCTTACTACCCTAATCAAGATGATTACCTAGAAACGCCATTTGAAAGCCTTTCAACCGGCTTTATGTTTAATAGTGAGCTTGGTGGTATGCAATGGCATACTGACTTTTTTTACAGTCAGACCAAGGCAAAAGCGTACTCATCGCCCTCACCTATTAACCAAATTAATGACGACGATGGCCCGTATGTTTTAGAAGACGCCTTATTTATTTACGATAATGCCGATGGTAGTAATGATTTATTAGATCAACTCTACATTGACCCATTTGATACCCAAAGTGGTCGAGAAGTGTATGGTTTTGCATTTGATGCGCGTTTTAATGCCCCAAGAACGGTGGAAGTAGAAACGAAAAACTTTCGCTTGGTAAGCAGTCTAAGTGGTGAAATTGGTGATTGGGGTTGGGAATCTGGGGTAACCTTTTCTCGCTCACGTTCAGAGCAAGAAGCGATTGCAGGAGTTTATAATCGTTACCAGTTCCATGGCGCTATCACCGGCGAGCTATGTTCAGACGGTACGCTGGCAAGTTATGACGGTACTGACTTAAACTGTGCATCGGGAGAACTGCTGCCTTTTTACAACCCTTTCCTTCAAGGCGACGCCGCTAATGATGCCGTTTTGGCAACAGCGCAAGCTAGCCCAACGCGCAGCGGAGAAAGTACAGTTTACGGCTGGGATGCTAATTTTAATGGTGAGCTATTTACCTTTAACGACCTACCTGCCTATGCCTCATTTGGGGTAGAAGCACGCCGTGAAGAGTTAAGCGACATTCCTTCGCTTGATTCACAAGCTCAAGCAGATAAAGACTATCTTGTTGATGTATTTGGCTTTGGCTCTAGTTTATCAGAAGCCGATCGCACTCAATATGCAGCGTTTGCTGAATTAAGTATTTCACTCACAGAGCAAATAGAGCTGCAAGCAGCAGGTCGATACGATCATTACGATGACTTTGGTGGCACCTTTAATCCTAAAATAGGTTTGAGCTATCGCCCAACTGATTCGTTGGTTGTTCGAGGTTCATGGTCAACCTCGTTTAGAGCACCATCATTAACGCAGGCTGGCGTTAAATTAAGAACCACACAATCTACTTTTGACTGTGGTGCAAACCAAGCTGTAGCCGATTTATACTGTATGGGTGATGGCACCCAAGTGAGTGTTAATTCGTTAGAGTTAGGTAATCCAAATCTAAATGCAGAAGAATCTGAGGCTATTAGTGTCGGTTTTGCATGGAGTCCCTCGGCTAATACTAATTTAACCATTGATTATTGGCAGTTTGATCATGAAGAAGTAATCGATACCAACATGACCGCTGTGTTAGATCGCGCCATAACCGATGCGTCACTTCGTCACTGTGGCATTGTACCACCGGGCGAGCAAGGCATATCGTACGATGAAGCATTATGTGATGTCACCGACAACAGTGGTTTAAACATAGAGCAAGACGGCGCTAATTTAACTGAGATTTTAAGCAGTTATATAGATGAATTTAACCCACGTGATGACGAGCTATTTTTACCGCTGTTTCGCGATCATGCAATCCCACTTGAAAACACTGGTACACAAACATTAGCTGGCATAGACTTTAAGTTTGACCATAGGTTTGTATTACCAAGCGGCGATTTAACCTTTGCCTTTGATGGCACTCATTACCTTGAGTTTGAACGTAATAAACCGGGGTCTGACTCGTTAGAGAAGCTGGTGGGAACTTATCGTTATCCTGAAAATATTGCGCGTATGTCAATAGATTGGGAAGCGCAAAGTTACTACCTTAACTTAGGTGCAAACTACACCAGCAGCTACGAAGATGATATAGAAGGCCTGCGTAGCCGTGAAATTGATGAGCTAGATTCACTTGGCGTATTAGACTCAAAAGGTGAGCATCAGGTTGATGACTGGCTCGTTTGGGATTTATCAGCGGGTTACTATGTTAATAAATCGCTGACTTTGCGCGCGCGCATCAATAATATTTTTGATAAAGAGCCACCCACACTTTATGGTTCAAGCCGTGGTTTTGATTCAATCAACCATAATGCCCTAGGTGCTAATTACAAATTAAGTATTAGCTACCGTTTTTAACCGCTTAGCCGCAAAGCAAACGCTTTGCGGCATTCCTTTTATTACAGGTCATGGCTACAGTGACACTGCCTATTAAGTGCTAAAGTACGTTTAAGCGTTTATTTACGCATCAACACAATGACCTTTTATTAAAGTGAAATTATGAAACAAAAACAATTTTCTATGCCCGATGCAAGCATCATTTTGCTTTGCGTGGCAGTGATTGCCTATATGGCCACGGTATTTATTACCCCTGGGGTATTTAATGCAGAGCCTGACAGCCATACTGTGCAGCTTTCACAATATCAAGCCGTTAACGACCAACAATCACCACCTGTTTTTGCACAAGGTGGCGAGATTGGTTTAGCTAATGTATTGTTTGAAGGCCTCGTGTCGGGTGATAAATATGGTGCAGCGATTGGCGTAATGGCGTTTATTTTGATCACTGGCGGTGCCTTTGGCATTATTATGAAAACCGGTGCGATTAATAACGGTATTATGGCACTTATTAATAAGACCCAGCGGGTTGAATGGCTGTTTATTCCCTTACTGTTTTTACTATTTTCGTTAGGCGGCGCGGTATTTGGTATGGGCGAAGAGGCTATTGCTTTTTGTATTGTGCTGCTCCCTATTATGCAACAACTTGGCTACGACGCTAAAGTCACTGTGCTCACAACTTATGTGGCCACGCAAATAGGCTTTGCCACCTCATGGATGAACCCTTTTAGCATTGCTATAGCGCAATCGATAGCTGAAATCCCAGTGTTTTCTGGTGCGGGCTTTCGTATGTTAGCATGGGCTTGTTTTACCCTTGTAGGCCTTGTGTTTACTATGCGCTATGCAAAACGGATAAAAACGCAACCCCAAAAAACGGGTGATCAGCCTACAATTAAACTTAGCCTAGCCGATGCACTCACATTATTAGTGTTTGTATTGGGCATAGCTTGGGTTGTATGGGGGGTGATGGCGCGCCAATATTATATTCCTGAGCTTGCTGCACAGTTTTTTTGTATAGGCCTTATCAGTGCAATAATTGCCATCGTGTTTAAAAAGCTAACCGCGAATGAGTGCGCGGATGCGTTTAAACACGGTGCACAAGAATTATTGCCAGCGGCGTTATTGGTCGCATTGGCTAAAGGCATTGTATTACTATTAGGGGGTAGTGATTTAACCACTCCCTCAACCCTTAACACCCTGCTTTATTACTGTGCAAGCAGCATAGCCAGTGTGCCAGATTACATTGCAGCTTGGGGAATGCTGGTGTTTCAAAGTGTATTTAACTTTTTTGTTTCATCGGGTTCAGGGCAAGCTGCCATCACTATGCCACTGATGTCTCCACTTGGCGATTTGCTCAATGTATCAAGGCAAATTGTGGTATTGGCCTTTCAATTAGGCGATGGATTAACCAACATTTTAATTCCCACCTCAGCTAGTTTAATTGGTTGTTTAGGGGTAGTGAAATTAGATTGGGGAGAATGGGCTGCGTTTATTTGGCGCTTTGCCCTAGCACTTTTTGTATTAGCAAGCGGCTTTATATTTCTTGCTTACTTTATTAATTATCAATAAAAAGAATTTGTTATGTTAACTTTAATTCAAGGTGCAACCGTTTATGCACCTACCTTCCTAGGCACACAAGATGTTTTAATTGGCGGTGGTAAAATCATTGCTATTGACGAAAATATAACCCTCGACAGCAGTGTACTCGTCAAACGGATTGCCGGTAAAAATAAGCTGGTTGCGCCGGGGTTTGTTGATTCTTTAGTGCATATTACCGGTGGCGGTGGCGAGGCTGGATTTGCCAGCCGCACCCCTGAAATGAACCTAACCGATGCAACCTTATCGGGCACCACCACGGTGGTGGCCGCACTGGGTACCGATTCAAGCTCACGTACACTGACCAACTTGGTTGCCAAAGCAAAAGGCCTAAAAGAGCAAGGGCTGAATGTATTTTGCCATACCGGTTCGTATCATTTACCCGCGAAAACACTCACCCACTCAATTACTGACGACATCATGTATATAGAGGAGTTTATAGGTGTTGGCGAAGTGGCGATTTCTGATCATCGCAGTAGCCAACCCACGGTACAGCAATTAGCAGAATTGGCAGCTGAGGCTAAAGTAGCCGGTATGCTCAGTGGTAAAAAAGGCATCGTGAGTATTCATGTCGGTCCTGTTGATAGCCATTTAACTATTTTACATCAGGTGGCTGAGCAAAGTGATATTAAGCTTAAACAGTTTTACCCTACGCATATGAACCGCAATAAAGCACTTCTTGATGCCGGTATTCACTTTTGTGATCAGGGCGGTACTATCGACTTTACCACCAGCACAACCGACTATGATTTAGCCCATGGTGAATATGCAGCAGCCCATGCCCTTGCCTACTGCTTAGAACAAGGCGTAGCACCAAATCAACTCACTATGAGCTCAGATGGCCATGCCAGTTTACCTATTTTTGATAAAGACTTTAATTTATTAGGGCTTGAGGTGGGCAAAGAGGCATCTTTATTAACCTCGTTTCAGCAAGCAGTCAAAGAATATAACGTCCCTATTGAGCACGCTTTAATGAGCATAACCAGTAATCCTGCCGATATTTTAGGAGTTGATAAAGGCCGTCTTAAAGCAGCGAGCGACGCGGATGTTGTCCTTCTCGATAAAGAGACCCTAACCCCTGAGTATGTATGGGCTAACGGCACATTAATGGTGCAAAACACCCATGCAGTTATAAAAGGAGTGTTTGAATAAGCTAGTACAGCTAAAATGCTGCTGAGATATTTCAGCAGCATTTAACACCAAAGAGTTTATTACCCTAGTTTAAACAAATATCAATCCAACAAGGTCACTAGAACCTAGTTGTTAAATTCAGCTACTTTTCGCCGTAGCTAAGTTTTTTGTCGTAAAAAGCAGACCATTTTGATTTATATATTCAGCATAAACCTGAGCACTCATAGGTTTAGAAAAGTAATAGCCTTGAAACTCTTTACATCCCATTTCGGACATTATTAGGACCTGTTCTTCGGTTTCTACTCCCTCGGCTACACACTTAATATTAAGTTCATCACACATCACATGCACGGCTTTAACTAAGCTTTTTTGGCGTGTAGAGCTTGTAACCTTACTTATTAAAGAGCGATCCAATTTAAGTTTATCAATGGGATAATCAGCAAGTCGTGCAATATTCGAGTATCCAACACCAAAATCATCCACTGTAATAGTGAACCCCCAATCTTGCAGAGTTTGCATAAGTTTTAGAGAGTGAACTTGGTTAGCCTCAAGTGACGTTTCAGTAAGCTCTAATTCTATTTGATTCGGTTTTACATTAAAATCCGCCAAATATTTTACCAACTTTGACATAAAATCAGCTTGGCTAAAATCGAGTAAAGATATGTTTATTGCTACGGGTAAAAGTGGCAAACCAACTTTACTCCATTGGGCAATTTGAGCGCAGACTTTTTGAATAATTAAGTCCGTTAATCGGCTAATCATTCTATACTCTTCTGCAATAGGAATAAATACAGCGGGCGATACACTGCCAAGTACAGAGCTATGCCAACGAGCTAATGCTTCAAGCCCTATACATTCACCTTTTGCATTCACTTTAGGTTGATAATGTACTGACAGATCATTTTGTTGCAAAGCTTCATCAAGTAACATGGAAATTTCATACTTTTCCATAAAGGCCTGTGATTGTTTTTGATTGTAACCATTAAATGGCGAGTTATAGTCTGCGAGTTTAAGCGCCTCACACGCATTACTAAGAACAATCGCACTATTTTCACCATGCTCAGGACACTTAGCAAAACCAAATAAAAATGATTGTTGGTAATTAGTACCAAACACATCATAAGCTTGATCTAAGGTGCTTTTAATTTGTATTAATAACTTGTTTTGCTGTTCACTTGAGCTTGAACCAATAATAAAGCCAAGTTTGCCACCTTCTATATACGCACAAAGCAAAGGCCCCTCTGACATTGCTTTTAAGCGCTTATAAGCAGTAATTAGCAATGATTGCGAGTCAGCTTTGTTAAGTTTTAAATTTAAATATTCACTATTTGCGCTTTGTGTAACGACAATATAAAACCCTTTTTGGTATTTAGACGTTAACCTATCGCATTGCATTTCAAACCACTCTCGATTAGGCAATTTTGTCTGCGAGTCTCTAAACCTTAGACGTTTGTTCTCTTGCTCCATCATAGACAAGTTTTGTTTAATTAACTGCTCTTGCGTGCAATCATAAAAGTCATACACTCGATAATTTGTACTCATTACTATTTGCTGATAATTACTCTTATAGTAGCGACTCTTATATTCTATGATTTGATTTTTTATATTTAACTCTTTGCTATTAAGTGCAGGGAATAACCCATCAATTCTTACAGCCTTTTCTTTCAAGCTGTTTTTTAATCCAAACATTTCAATAGCATGTTGATTTAAATCTGTAATTACTAAATTTTCGTCGACAATAATTTTAGCTTTATTAGATTCAGTAAATAAGGTGCGATAAAGCTCGTTTTTATCTTTAAGGAAGCTATTAGCATTTAACATGGTTTTGTTTAAACGTTTGGCAGCAACAATTGTTCGCGCAGTGGCAAGTGGGATACAAATATTAAAAAATAAAAATATCAGGCCTGTAATATATAAGTCAGCTTCTGGTAATTGGCTTGCTATTCCTGAATAGCCGGATAAATCAACATTATTAATAATCATGTAAAAAGGTATGATGTTTAAAATACCGTAGGCCAAAGCCGTTCTGTAACCGAGTAGCATAAGAGCAATGATGGGACATGAATACATAAACATAGAACCCACCTTGGCAAGCTCTAAGTCAGTTAAAAATAAATTCATTGATAAACTACCGGCAACGATAGTTAATAGAAGTGCATTTGCACTAAATGTGTAAAATCGCTTACTTGCTAATAAAAGACTAAAAGCAATAGTGAAAAAACTAATAGTAATAACTGCAATATAAATTAGGTTAAATTCAATTGCGCGGGTGTATGTATAACAAACGACCAAAAAACAGAGCAAAGTAACGAGAGTTAAAATTATCCGTAGTGCACTCACCCGCCAGTGTGCGACTTCATCATGGGCAGTTTGATGATCGTTAAGTAAGAAGTACTTATTGAGAAAGTGCATAATAAAAATCAGTTAAGACATATCGCCTCATTAAACATTGATAAGTTGTTAAGATCAATTAAATAAGCTCAAATATCAATCCAATTGAAGTAGCTTATAAAATAAACCTAATACAAAAAGCTAAACAATATGCCCGCTTTCAACTATAGGCGTAACCCAATATTTTAACGGCGTGTACTTACAAACAGGGCTTAACGCCGTTTTTACTATGGCAAGTTCAGGTAATAATATATGCACCTCAAACTGATAAAAGCTGCGATGCCCTTCTACTTGCTCGGCAATGTCAAATTCACTGTGCTCTTTACTGTAGCCTTCAATGTTTTTTAAGTTAAAGCCGGTAATGCAGTCTATGCCAATTAATATATCAACCACGTCATCTTTTATGTTTGTGGGTACATTTAGGGTAAAAAGTAACTGTTCAGCCATGTTTTTTCTCCAACCAACCATAAAAGATAGGTAATAAATAAAGTGTTGTAATTGTTGAGGTAATTAACCCGCCAATAACCACAATCGCCAATGGCTTTTGAATCTCAGCGCCGGGGCCGGTGGCAAATACCAGTGGCAGTAAACCAAACATGGCGGTTGTGGCTGTCATTAACACTGGGCGAAGGCGTCTGCTTGCGCCATCTAAAATGCGCTGCGTTACATTGGCAGAAAACATTTTTATTTGCTCAAAGTAGCTGATCATCACAATACCATTGAGTACCGCTACGCCAAGTAAAGCAACAAAACCAACCGATGCAGGCACCGAGAGGTATTCATTACTAATAAATAGGGCAATCACTCCCCCCATTAATGCAAACGGAATATTAGCAATTATCAGCGTTGATTTAGATAAGGATTTAAACGTGGTAAATAAAATAATGAAAATCAGTATTAATGCCACAGGAATAAGCACCAGCAAGTTTTGTGTTGCACGTTGCTGGCTTTCAAATTCGCCACCAAACGACAAGGTAAAACCACTGGGTAACTTTATGCTGCTATTAATTTTAGCTTCCAGTTCATTTACATAACTAACCACATCGCGGTTATCCACATTAACGCTTACAGAAGCAAAGCGCTTTGCTTTTTCTCGCTCTATTAACAATGGCCCCGTTTTAAAGCTAATATTAGCCACCTCTTCAAGTGGTAGTAGGCTGTTGTCGGGCATTAAAATTAACTTTTGTTTTAATGCGCTCATTGACGATAACTCAAAGTGTGCTGCGCTTTCGCCTTTTTGTGCATTAAACACAATAGGGATCACGCGGTTTCCTTCTTGCAGTGCCGATACCTGTAGGCCTTCTAATTGCGACTTTAAATAATCGCTTAATCCTTCGGTGGTTAAACCAAACTGACTGGCAATCTCAGGAATAAGTTTAATATTTACGTATTTACCCCCTTCGATAAGCGCCATTTGCACATCACTTGCACCGTCAATATTAGTGGCAAGTGCCGTGATTTTTTCAGCTAATGAGGCAAGTGTCGCAATGTTATTACCGAATACTTTAATCGAAATATCACCGGTGCCACCGGTGAGCATTTCTGATACCCGCATTTGTATTGGCTGAGTAAAGCCAATATTTACCCCTGGAAATTGCGTAAGTGTTTGTCGAATATCCTCGATTAGCAGCGCTTTGGAGTCAAAACGCCACGTATCTTTTGGCGCTAATTCCATAAACACATCGGTTTCGTTTAAACCCATAGGATCAAGCCCGAGTTCATCGGATCCGGTACGGGCAACAATTTGTACGATTTCTGGGGTGTTTTTTAACAGTGTGGCTTCAATTTGTTTATCGATATCCAACGAGGCTTGCAAGGAAATACTCGGCGATTTTTCCAGTTGCACAATAATGTCGCCTTCATCTAAAACGGGCATAAAGCTTTTACCAAGCCCCTGAAATAACACCCCACTGAGCACTAAAACAGCGACCGATATAACACTAATAGCCACCGGCTTTTTAATTGCTTGGGCAAGTGTTTTAGTATAAAAACCTTGTAATAATGTGACCATTTTAGGCTGGGTTACGGGTTCATTTTTTAATAACAATGAGGCTAAAATTGGAATAACCGTTAACGACAACAACAGCGCACTTAGCATGGCAAACACGATAGTGAGCGCCACTGGGGTAAATAACTTGCCTTCTAACCCTGTTAACATTAATAGCGGTGAAAACACGATAATTATAATAATTGTGCCTGAGAACACTGGCGCCGCGACCTCTTTACAGGCGCGATAAATAACATGCAGCCGAGGGAGGTGCTGATTGTTAGCCAACCGATTCACTATGTTTTCAACAATAACTACCGATGAGTCCACCAGCATACCAATGGCAATCACTAAGCCGCCTAAACTCATTAAATTAGCCGATAAATCAAACTGCTTCATCATTATAAACGTCAGCAATGCCGACATAGGTAAAGACAAAGACACCACCAATGAAGAGCGAATATCACCTAAAAACAAGGCAAGTAGCACTATCACTAAAATAATCGCTTGGCCTAATGCGCTGGTAATGGTGCTAATTGCGGTATTTATTAAGTTAGAGCGGTCGTAAAACACATTAATTTTTGTGCCTTGCGGTAATGACGCTTCAATGGTGCGAAGTTTATCTTTTACATCTGCAACAACTTGCGCTGTATTACTATTTTTAAGCGCAATTATAAGCCCTTGTACCGCCTCTTCACTGTTTTTAGTGACTGCGCCATAACGGGTTAAACTGCCAACGTGTACTGTGGCAATATCACTTAACCGAATAACCTTATTTTGAGTGGACTTAATCACGGTATTTTCAATGGCGGTTATATCGGTGTATTTGCCCTCAGTGCGCAGAATTAAGGTGTCGTTGCCTTTTTCTAAGCGCCCTATGCCACCGTTTTGATTCGTTTGCGTGATTGCCAACTTCATTTCATCAAAGCTGACTTGATGCTGTTGCATCAATAAAGTATTGGGAAGTATTTCATAGGTTTTTGAAAAGCCGCCAAGGCTATTTACATCTGCAACGCCGGTTACAGTGCGCAGTAATGGACGAATTTGCCAATCTAAAAGCTCTCTTTTTTCAATCAACGATAAGTGAGTACTTTCTATAGTAAACATGAACACCTCGCTCAAAGGCGTGCTCATTGGCGCCATGCCGCCACTAATATTACTGGGCAAGGTGGGCAAAATATTTAATAAACGCTCATTAACTTGCTGACGGGCCCAATAAATGTCGGTGCCCTCTTCAAAGTCAATGGTAATATCGGTAATAGAATACTTAGTGGTAGAGCGCAGCATTTGCTGTGACGGAATACCCAGTAATTCGGTTTCAATCACCCGTGTTACTTGCGATTCTATTTCAAGGGCGTTCATGCCGGGTAATTTGTAAACTATTTTAACTTGGGTGGGTGATATTTCTGGAAAAGCATCCACCGGAATACTTAACCAAGATTTAGCACCAATGGCCATAGCAACAATAACAAAAATACTAACAAACAAACGCTGAGTAAGTGAAAACTTAATAAGCTGGTTTAACATTTACTCTCTCCCTAAGTGAAGCAACATACCCTGTAGCGCACTTACCGAGCTTATTAGTACCTGCTGATCATCTAGGTTTTTGTTAGCAGTAAATACATAGTCTTTGCCTTGTGTACCCTTGAGCTCAATCGGCAGTAACTCAAGGTTATCGCCAGACTTTAAAGCAATGTAATTAACATCTTCAAATTCAAACACCGCTGACTTTGCTATTTTAAAGCCCGTTAATTTATTTACCGGTGTGACTTTGATAGTTTGCCCCAGTGTCAGCTGGCACTCATTTGAGCTTGGCGACGCCCACACTATTTGATGGTATTTATCTGCAATACTGTCATAGCTCTCAATATTTAAGCTGCAACTTTGTGACAGCTTGAAATGCGCTAACGTGTTGGTAAAACTAAGAGGAACTTTAATCTTAACGCGAATACTACTTGCATCGATAATATCAAACGCGGTGTCACCCATCACACGGTTTCCCGACTCATTAGTGAGTTTTAAAATGCCCGTTTTTGGACTCACTAAGGTCACGTTTTCATTATCATCAATGTTTAAAAATGCCATTTGATGTTGCATATGTTCAAAATTTAGCTTGGCTTCAAAATAGCTTTTTGTGATTTCAACCCATTCAGAACTTCTTATTATTTTGTTTTTTAAGTGTTGTTGGTTTATGTCGTAATGGCTTTTAGCAATAGCGAGCATGTCTTTTGCTGATTGATAGGCATCTAAAAAATGGTGTACATCACTGCCCTCAACGCTTGCAATAGTGGCGCCCTTTTCAACCATGCTGCCGTTAGGGTATAAGTAACGAACCTGCTGTACATCAAACGCAAACAGCACCGTATAATTGACCCCAGGTTTGAAATTAACTTCACCAATTAAACTTTGCCCGTTAATAAACTCTGTTTTTTGAATCGGCGCAAATTCAACATCAAAACCACTGAGTGAAGAAAGCCCTACAGGTGCTAAATTTTGCGAAGCAAACACAGGATTAAATGTTAATAAAGTCACCGTAAAGAAGAAAAATAACGTATATTGAATACGCAAAAAATGACGCATTTTTTTTGTAAAATTTAACAGCATTTCGTTTGTTCACATTTGATTAATTTTATAGAATCAACCATGACTTTTTTAGACGGTTAAATCATCAGGCAAACGCCTTAACGTACCCAAAAATAGCGAAAATTACGCTATGGTACATTTGTCCATTGTATTTATAAAGCATTGATAATAGAGGTTTTAATGAGAGACAAGTTAATAGCAGCCACCTTGTTAATAATAATGGTGCTAAACTTTTTTGATGTACTAACGGATATACATTTAGGCGTGCCGCAGTGGCATATTTTTTCTGAGGGCTTAATCGTTGTCATTTCTGCAGCCTGTGCTATTTACTTAATTAGCGATATTCGTGCGCGTACTGCCAATATTAATGCGCTGAAACAAGAATTAGTGCATTCAAAAAAAGAACTTAAAAACATATCACAGGCAATGATGGATGCGCGTCATGAATACAGTGGTGTTATTCAAACCCAATTTTCACAGTGGACATTGACCCGCAGTGAGCAAGAAGTCGCGATGTTGTTACTTAAAGGCTTAAGCTTTAAAGAAATAAGCGCACTAAGAAACACAAAAGAAAAAACCGTTCGTCAACAAGCGTCCGATATTTACAGTAAAGCCGATGTAGAAGGCCGACATGAATTTGCTGCATGGTTTTTAGAAGACTTTATGCAACAAAGGCACTATCCGCATTCAAGCTCAGCCATTAACTAATGCAGTGACTATCGCATATACTTGCGCGCTATTTTAGTCAGCGTTAAGCTAACGCTTTATTTTCGTCATTATGGTCTATGTGCTCTATAGCCCGCAGAGATAATTCAACGTAAAGGTTTAATATGAATAACAGTACCTACCCTATTGGCAACCCTGGTGAAAAGTGGAATAACAATCATAAACTCCAATGGCTTGAAGCCCAGAAAATTAAACGTAGCTATAACGATGAAGTATTAACGCTGATTAATGAGCTAAAAGATACGCTTATTGTAGAGCAATATGGTGAACTTAATTATGCTCAAAACAGTTACCCTTTGTTTGCATTAAAAACCCAACACTTTGATAAAAATAAACACACAGTGCTAATCACTGGCGGCGTACACGGCTACGAAACCAGCGGAGTACATGGTGCATTAAGGTTTGCAAAAACATTGGCAACTCAATACGCAGAGAAATTTAATCTGGTGATTACTCCCTGCATTAGCCCATGGGGTTATGAAACAATAAACCGCTGGAACCCAGAGGCAATTGATCCAAACCGTTCTTTTTATGAAGGCAGCCCTGCGCAAGAATCTGCATTGGTAATGAATTATGTGCAATCTTTAAATACTGATTTAATCGCGCATATCGATTTACATGAAACCACTGATTCAGATAACAGTGAATTTCGCCCTGCACTTGCAGCGCGCGAAGGTAAAGTAAATACTAATTGGAATATTCCAGACGGTTTTTATTTAGTCGCTGACAGCAACAAACCAGAGCCTGCTTTTCAAAAAGCTATTATTGAATGTGTTGAAAAGGTCACACACATCGCTCCAAGCGATGAAAATAAACAATTAATTGGTGTACCTCAAGAACAATTTGGGGTAATAAACTATGCAGCAAAAGAGTTAGGTTTATGCATGGGGTTATCTGATGCGACCTACGTTACAACCACGGAAGTTTACCCAGATAGTGCAACGGCCAACCCTGAAGAGTGCATATTAGCGCAAGTTGCGGCAATTTCGGGTGCGTTGGACTACATTATTAATAAGTAATAGTTATGGTATCCATCAGCACATAGTAAGGTGCAGACAAAGGAGCGGTTATTGGAATTTAAAAATAATTACGGCAGTTACAGTTTTTATGTTGAGGGTAATATTGTTATTGCGCAATTTAAAGGCAACTTAAACCCTGAGTTATTAAATCACTTTAAAGCCGCTCTGTTAGACACCATAGCAACGTTTAAACATCAACCTTGGGGCTATATTAGCCACTCGCCCGACGTTGTGGCCGCCACCCCTGACGCTGAAAAAAATATGATCGATGTTAGCCAAACAATGGGGATAAATAATTGCATAATGAGTGCCTTTATACTCACCTCTCCCATAGCCATAAGGCAACTACAACGTATTATGCACAGCTCAGGACGTGACGCTCATTTACAAGATTGCTTATTTGATGACTTGCCAAGCGCTAAGGCATTTATAAAAAGTCAGCTTACCTCAGCCGAGTAAATTAATTACACGACCGAGGTATAGTCAACGAAAAACCGAATGGGCTAGTTTTTATAAAACTGACTCTCTTTAGTAATTGAAATGCTATTGTCCTCTTGTGCGGTAATTTTAAACTGCAGCTTACTCACCTTCGTGGGTATATCATATCCATCGGCAGTAACCGTTACAGGAACACTTTTCATCAACCCTGGCTCTACCAACACAGCGTTAGGACTTTGCAAGCTCGCACCTTCTAACCCACTAATTGAAATAGAATAATGCAGAGGTTGCTGCGTTTTGTTAATGATGGTGAGTGTATAAGGGTTTTCGACTAACCCTTCATAATTTACCCGATACAGTGCATTTCTGTCTCTAAGGACAGAGGCTTCGATAGGCGTACGTTGTAGCATCCAAGCAAACATAGAAATAATTAACAGCGCAGTTAAAGCGCCATAGCCCACTAACTTGAGCCTAAATGGATTAGTTTTTTGCCCCGCCATTTGCTTTTCACTGGCGTATTTAATTAAGCCTTTTCCGTAGCCAAACTTATCCATGGTATCGTCACAGGCATCAATACATAAGCCACAGTTAATACATTCATATTGCAGTCCATTGCGAATATCAATCCCAGCAGGACATACTTCAACACATAAGTTACAGTCTACACAGTCACCTAAATTAAGCGCTTTAGGATCGGCTTTGCGTTTACGTGGGCCGCGGTTTTCACCTCGTTCGCTATCGTAGGTTACCACCAGCGTGTCTTTATCAAACATTACCGATTGAAAGCGCGAATACGGACACGCCACTGTGCACATTTTTTCTCGTAAGAAACCTGCGTTGCCATAGGTACAAAACGCAAATAAAAACACCCAAAAACTGGTAATTCCAGACCATTCAAAATTAACCATTTCTAAGTATAAGGTTTTAGCTGGAATAAAATACGCTAAAAAAGAAGTGGCAGTTAAGAGTGAAATAACCAGCCATGCACTGTGCTTAGTGATTTTTTTACGCCACTTGGTAATATCCCATGGGCTTTTATCAAGCTTAATACGCTGGTTACGCGTTCCCTCAATACGTTGTTCCACCCAAGAGAACATCAACATCCAAATTGTTTGCGGGCAAGTATAGCCGCACCACACACGGCCAAGCCAATTGGTCACAAAAAATAAGGCAAACGCCCCCACCATAAATAGCATGGCGAGAATCATAAAGTCTTGAGGTAATAAGGTTAGGCCAAAAATAGTAAACTTTTGGGTGGCCACATCCAATAAAACCGCTTGCTGACCGTTATATTGAATCCAAGGAATGGCGATAAAGCTGAGCATTAGCAGCCAACCTAAATTACGGCGTATACGCTGAAAAAACCCTTTTTGCTCGCGTATATAAATCGGCCCTTCTTCTTTGTAGGGCTTAATGATCATGTCTTCTTCTTTAATATCAAACTTCATGTTACTTACTTAATAGTGACGGGTATTAAGTACGATTTTGCAACTTTCAGACCACAGTGAAAGTTAATTTAACTTATTGATATTAATTGATTTTACATATACTACCCAAGCGAAAATTCGCGACATTTAACGACATGCACGATATATCGCGAGTTAACGAGTACGATGCACTGCTAATTTTCGCATTTTTGAGCGAAGCGTACTCTCAGGTAAGCCCAACTTATTTGCCGCGCCTTGTTCGCCTGCAATTTTCCAGTTACATAACATCAGTACGGAGATAATATGCTGCCTTTGCGCCTCATCCAGTGTAAGCGTTGGGTTAACAGCATTCGCATCACCGGCTTTTAGCGGCTGACTTAACTGCAGTGTGGGCTGTGTAGATAAAATAGCTTCTCTCTCTAACACGTTTTGCAGCTCTCTGATATTGCCTGGCCAGTCATAGGCCTGTAGTTGCCTGATAGCTTTGTTACTTAACCCCTGTAATTGCTTACCTAGCCGCTTGTTTATTTGAACAATTAAGTTTTGACATAAAAAAGGTATATCTTCTTTTCGCTCTTTTAGTGCTGGCACTTTGATAGGAAACACGTTCAAACGGTAATATAAGTCCATTCTAAACAGCCCTGCTTGTACCATTTCCCACAAGTTACGATTGGTTGCAGCAATGATACGAATATCGACTTTTAGGGTTTGGCTGCCCCCTACTCGCTCAAATTCGCGCTCTTGTAATACTCGTAATAATTTACTTTGTGACTCTAACGGCAGCTCTGCCACTTCATCTAAAAATAGAGTGCCCTTATCAGCAAGTTCAAAACGCCCTTTACGTCGCTCATTTGCGCCGGTAAACGAGCCTCGTTCGTGTCCAAACAACTCTGATTCTAATAAGCTAGGGGTAAACGCCGCACAATTAACTTTTATAAACGCCTGCTCATTGCGCTTGCTTAATCTATGTAAGTTACGCGCCACCAGCTCTTTGCCAGTACCGTTTTCGCCAAGTATCAACACCGTACTGTCGGTTTCGCTCACTAACTGTATTTGCTGCAACATACGTTGAAATACATCACTTCGCCCTACAAGCCCTGAGTCTTGCCAATCCTGATTTAGCTCGGCAGTAAGGTAGTCGTTTTCATCTTTGAGCTGCTCGCTTAAATGCTTTACTTGCGCTAAAGCATCTTGGAGCGCGGTTTGGGTTCGCTGCTGCGCTGATATATCGCGAAAAACAGCCACGGCACCAATAAGCTGGCTATTTTTATAAACAGGCGTGGAGGTATATTCAACAGCAAAGGCGCTGCCATCTTTACGCCAAAATACTTCGTTTTTAACCTCGCGGCGTTTGCCATCAAACATGGTGCAGTAAATTTGGCATTCATCGGCAGGATAAGGCGTGCCATCGGCATGACTGTGATGATGATATTGATGTATTTTTTTTCCTAATAATTCATCGGCCGTCCAACCCGTCATTCGCTCTGCGGCTGGATTTACAAACACCGCATTACCAGATAAATCAAATCCATATATGCCCTCACCTACCGCATTAAGTAATAAAGTAGGATCGTTTAAAAAGTTTTTTATCATTGCAGACCTCGCGAAATATCGCGAGTATTATGCCAATTCTCTCTTGCTTTAGCACCTAGTAATGGCTAAATAATGCCTTAATATCTATTTTTGCTTCTAACCGTGCTGCGATTAAATACAAGCCCGCTAGCTTACGGTGAATAAACAACGCATCAACAGGAGGCGTATGCCATTGCTGCGACTGTGCGCTTAACTGCAAGCCTGCATCTTTAATATTGCTAGCAAGCGCGCTATTTTTAAAATCAAACTCGCCGTTATAGCGCAGTGGCTCGCAGGCCATTAAAAATAAATCAATCACTTTTTCTTTGTAATTGTCTTTGAGGGAATCTTTAAAATAGCCAATATCGGTGGCGGCATTGAGCACCCCTTCACGATCGTTATTACTACCAGCTTTAAATAAAGCTAGATAGGCATTACTTAGTGCTGGGGTAATTTCTCGTGTGGCACCAAAGTCAAATAATACTATTTTTTGTGATTCAGGTTGGTAATGAAAATTTGCAAAGTTAGGGTCGGTTTGGATTAAATTAAAGACAAACATTTCTTTAAAAAATAAATCAATCAGTTGTTCAGCAACTCGGCTTCGCTCTGATTGTGGTAAATATGTAATGCCCTCTATAGGCTTGGCATCTACATACTCCATGGTTAGCACTTGCGCAGTACTGTGCTGAGGATACACGCTAGGGACTTTGAAATGCGCGTTATCTGCTAACAGGTTTTTGTAACGTGCTAAATACTCAGCTTCTCGAGTGTAGTCGGCCTCTGCTAATAGCTGTGCCTTGGCTTCTGCCACTAAGGGTTTAATATCCAGCTCTTTAGGTAATAACCGCGATAAGGTAAGTAAAGTGATCACGTTATCTACGTCACTCACTACACTTTTTGCGATTCCAGGGTATTGAATTTTAACTGCCAGTTGCGCGCCATTTTCTTTATAAGCTAAATGAACCTGGCCAATGGACGCCGCCGCAAACGGCCTGAGCTCAATATGAGAAAAACGCGATAACCAATCCTCTCCCCACTGCTCTTTTAAAACACTAACCAGTTGTTTGTGTGGCATCGGGTTGGCATCTGAGCGCAATAAAGACAGCAATTGAGCAAGTTCGGGGGTTAGTAAGTCGCCAGCATCCATTGAAAGCAGCTGCCCAAGCTTCATTGCCGCACCGCGCAGGTGTGAGAGTTGAGTGGCTAGGTTTTCAATATTTTTAGGCTGAAGCAATAAGCTTTTATTATCCCAGCCTTTACCAGAAAGCGCACTTTTAGCCCCGCCCACTAACATATTCGTGGCGACGCCAGTGGCTAATGAGCCTAACTTTGCAAAACGTGAAAGTCGAGATGTGGGAACGGATCGCTCATTAGCCATAATTAACCTAATCTATTAATAATAAGGTCAACTAATACGTTTTATTACGCCTATTGGATCTAAATTATAACCGAGGGACTAGCTTAATAGCGCCTTCTACTACTTTTAAATCTAAAGGTAAATTACTTAATAATGCCATTTTAGGATCGTTCATATTTAACTTATAAACGGGGTTAACGGCTAAAAAAGCATTCATTACATCCATGGCCTCGTTATCCAGCACTTCTAAATTACCTTTAAAGCCACCGGCATCAATGCTTGAGTCGAGTAACTTAACATTACGTAAAAATACCGCTTTTTTCTCGCTGTCATAAAAAGGAGTGCCCTGTATTTGCAGCTTTAAGCGCACTGGGTACTTTAATGCAAAAGCATTAATCTCGGCGCTAGAATCTGCACCTAATAAAACATAATCACTATTATCTGGGCCAATATTAACGCTTAAATCATTCACATCAAACTGCACAGGTAAGCCCATCAGGCTAACTTTTTCACTTAATTTAGGTAACTCTTTATTTAGTAACGACTCAACCTCTGAATTTGTAAATGAATAAACCGAAATACCCTGCGTACTGTTACAGGCAGTTAAAAATAGTAGTGAAATAAAAACAAAAATTTTCATGCAAAACCCTATTGGTTAATCGTATAGGCAGTAAGTAACCATAATAAAAAGCCGCTTTAATAGCGGCTTTTTCATTTTAGTTGATAAAAGTGATTGCGCTTAATTTACAGCAAAAATAACTTTTAACCTTGCTAGTGTGTCAGCTGTGACTGAACCCTCGCTGAGTGCTAATAACTGCTTTAAATAATAATTTAAATCAGCGTGTTCGCCACGGTGCTTATCATCAAGCATGGCTACTTGCTCTACCATTCTTTGCGATGAGTTTTGCGAACTTACGCTCGCAAGTATTTCCATACGCGTTAACAGCTGCTCACAGCTCAATGCTGTTTTAACTGCACCATTAAATTGACTCGGGACTGGCTCGTTGTTCTCAAGTGCAACAAATAAAGCATCTAAATTAGCTTGCTCATTTTTAGCCGCTAAGCCTGTCAGTTTTTCATCTATGGCTGATAACAAAGCAGACACTTTAGGGGTTAACGATTTAAACTGTGTATACCCTTTAACTTTGGTTTGCAAGTCAAGTAATTGGGCTTTACCTTCTACACTATTTAATGCTGCTTCAAGCTCATTCAGCTCAGTTGTTGCCAGCTTATCTGACTCGCTTTGTTCGCGCTTTTGCTGTTCAAACTCTTCGCTTCGTTTAGTGAAAGTTGCATCATTAAACTGACGGAATTTTTGCCACAATGCGTTTTCAGCTTTTAAGCCTGCAAACCCTATGGTTTGCCACTGTTGCTGTAACTGCTTTAGCTGTTGGCAAGCGTCTGCTAAATTATCGCTTTGTGATAATTGCTGTGCTTGCTCAACGAGCTCATTTTTAAGTGCGGCATTGCCTTTATGAAACGCGTTAAGTGACGCTACAACCTGTTGCTGCTCTGCCTTATAACGCTCGTTCAACACGCGGTATGTTTTCGGATCAACTTTACCCACACTTCGCCATGCTTTTTGCAAACGGTTATAGTTGCTTTCTAGTTGTTTCCAATCTAAATCAGCCGTATCAGTTGCTTGTAAATGCAGTGCATGCATATCAGCAATCAATTGCTCGCGCTCTGCTTTTGCTGCTTCACGTTGCACTTCTTGCTCAGCGAAGTAGCTGCGACAAGGGGCAAATAAAAGCTCAATTTTTTCATCAAACTCGTTGCCCTGTTGTTTCTCTTGCTCTGTATCAAGGCGTCCTAGCTCGTTCCAACGCTTGCGAAGTACTTTAACTTGATCAGCGCGCTGTTGTGGATCGTTACACGGCTCATCAACTAACACTGTTACTTCTTCTAAAAGTGCTGCACGTTTTGGTGCGGCCGCATATTTTTGCCAATCTTTAGCATCGGCTAATTGCGCTTCTAGGTCTGCTTTTAAGTTAACCAGCGGCTGTTGGTATTTCTCAGTTAGGGCATTAAATAACTCTTCGAAGCCTTTAAATACACCAAATGCAACGTTAAAGCGCCCTTCTTCAATTAAACGTTTTACATCACGTGCCTTGCGTTTAGCTTGGCTTTGCGTTTTTTCAAGCGGCTTAGTGAGTTCGCTCATTGCAGCTAAAAATTGCTTTTTATGCGCATTAAGTTGGGTTTTAAATGACGCTTGTAAATCAGTGCTAAGTACATCTAAATGGCTGCGTGCCTCTTTAAATGTGTGATTAAAGGCACTTAGTTGTTGATCGTAATCACTGAGCTGCTCGGCGGGTTTTATTTCGCACAGCGCACTGTAAGCAATTTTATATTCTTTAATCGCCGTAGTTAGCTCAGGTAACTTGGCTACTTGTAAAAATAGTTGCTCAAGCTTATTAATCACTTGTTTTGATTGCTGATCAGCCATCAATTGCGTTTTATCTAGTGTGTCTTTTGCTTGTGCTACTTTTGCAATAAGCCAATCTTGCTGAATTTGCTCTGGGGTTTCTAATCCAAGTTGCAATGCATTTTCAATTTCTTCACTTAATGCTTCTAACGTAGCTAACGCTAACACTTGGCGCTGTTGCTGCGCTAAACGTTGCTGCTCTATTTCATGTTGCGCTTTTAATGTGGCAATGTGAGCATCAAGCTTATCGGTAATTGATATATATTTAGCATCAAGGGTTTTTACATGTTCTTCACTTAGCCATTTTAATTCAAGAGCTTGCCACTGCGCCATGAGTTCTGCAGCTTGTGGGTCAACAATGGCGTAGTCATTTTTATCACGCAATGCATTAAGCTTGGCTAAAATAACACGGGTTGCGTTTTCAACTTGCGATGGCATTTCAAGCGCTAAACGCTCGTTTTCAAGATGACTTTCTAGCGCAACTTTGGCTTCACCTTGAGCATGCTTTAACAGTGCTTTAGTTAACTGCTGAGTAATGACTAAATCAACTAACTGTTTTTGCAGCTCTTCGTTTGCTTCTTTAAAGGCTTTTTCAATCAGTTTAGGGTTAGCTAGGCGTTTTAATAGCTTAACTCTCACTTGCAGTTCTTTTTCAGCAAATGCTAGTTTTTCAAGGGTTTTAACCGGTGCAAAGCGTTCAATGTACTCATTTTTAATCTGCGCCGACAAGCTACTTTCACTGTTTAATACAGCCGATGAGATTTGTTGTTCAGCAACATCTTTCAATGCCTGATCTTGTTTGTAAGCTTTCCACCACAGTGGTAAGTCGTTTACTTTTTGCAGTGCTTTACGACGAATTTCAGCCGATGAGTCTTCAAGGGCTAAGGTGCTTAAAATTGTTACGTCACGTGCCACATCAAGTTTTTCAATCGCATCTAAACGAACTTGTTGCTTTGGGTGTTTCCATTTTGGTGTAAAAAGGTGTTTAAAGATCATTTTCACTGAACCTAGCTATTTCGTTATCTGATTTGAATTCTTTTTGTAGTTGCGCTTTGGTTTTTTGGATCATTTCTCCATTTGCACCAATGGTAAACTGCTCGTTTGATTGTGCTACTTTTGCTTGGTACAACATCACTAGTTGCACTGTTTGTTGCTTTTGCTCATCTGATAAAGGCGTGCCATCTGGCCACTTTCCCGTTGCCGCGCCATACTGTAGGCGCTCAAATAATTCTGGAGTAATATTCTGTACTAGGTTGTCAATATTCATGTCATTTTTTCTTTTTCAGAGTCACTAAAATAATACGGTTAATAAGGTACCAAATACAGCCAATGCCAATGGCCGAGGTATACGCATACCACTGAAGTGTTTTTTCTTGAGGTTGTAGGAAGTACAAACAAAAGAAGCCACCTAAAAATAAGATCAGCGCTAAAAAGGAGTGGTTCATAAACATTTGCTGCTTTTTAATTCGCTGCTCACGTTGAAGTTGTTGAACTTGCTCGGCATTTAATTCAGCAACGTTACTTTGGCAATGTGGACACTGCGAATGTTTATCTGAAATTGATTTTGCACATTTGGGGCAACGAATAATCGCCATACATCTCTCTCCATACTACGCATAAAAAAAGCGCCTTTCGGCGCTTTTCATTGTACTTGTTTTATTGCTCTTTGTCTTTTTTGAATTTAACCCAATAGATGATATTAGGTTATTGGGATCTGTTTATTCAGCGTCTTTAGATTGCTTTTCAAGACGTTTTTCCCAGAAGGTGGCGTTTTTAATCCCTAACTTAACTGGATCAAATGTGATTTGGCCACCTTTTTTCTTCTGGTCTTCATAATCACTCAAACATGTTAAGGCCGGTTTAGCGACAAAGAAAATGGCTAATATACCCAATATGTTGATCCACGCCATTAAGCCAACGCCTATGTCGCCAATAGTCCAAATATAACCGGAACTGTTAACCATGCCGTAGGCTACCATAAACATAATCATAAGTTTTACCACTACAAGCGGAATACTTCCTTTAAAGTAGCGATTTAAGTACGCGATATTTGTCTCAGCAATGAAGTAATAAGCCAGTATGGTGGTAAAAGCAAAGAAGAATAAAGCGATACCTACAAACGCTTCTCCAAAGCTACCAAATACACTAAACAACGCCATTTGGGTGAATGCTGCTGATCCCACTTCAGTTGCCGCATCCACATTTTGTATAATGAATTGCCCTTCTGGCAAAGTACCGACTACATTGTATTGCTGCGTCATTAAAATCATTAATGCCGTTGCTGTACATACAAAAAGTGTATCAACATAAACAGAAAAAGCTTGCACTAAACCTTGCTGTGCAGGGTGATCAACTTCTGCCGCAGCCGCAGCATGAGGACCTGTACCTTGGCCGGCTTCATTAGAATAGATACCACGCTTAACACCCCAGCCAATTGCAGCACCAAAACCTGCTTGGGCTGTAAATGCATCACCAATAATGAGCGAGAAAATACCCGGGACTTTGTCTATATTTAAAAATACGATAATTAAGGCCAATACGATGTAACCAAGCGCCATAAATGGCACTACAATTTGCGTAAAATTAGCAATGCGCTTTATACCACCAAAGATAATAAACGCTAAAACGATTAGAATAATGGCCAACGCAACCAGTTTAAAACTACCTACGTCACCAAAACTTGTAGACACCATAGTGCCATCGCCAAATACTTGAGTGAATGCGTTGCCCACAGCATTTGCTTGCACGCCCGGCAGGAAAACCCCACACGCTATAATTGCCGACACAGCAAATAATACAGCCAGCCACTTTTGCCCTAAACAACGATCAAAATAATACGCTGGACCACCGCGGTATTGGCCGTCTTCTTCTAACTTATAAATTTGACCTAATGTTGACTCCGCGTATGCAGTACTTGCACCTAAAAAAGCAACAACCCACATCCAGAAAATAGCGCCAGGGCCTCCAAAACCAATTGCGGCTGCCACACCGGCAATATTACCAACCCCTACTCGGCCAGATAATGAAACAGCAAGAGCTTGAAAAGATGAAATTCCTTTTTCTGAGGTGTTAGGGCTAAATAATAGCTTACACATTTCTTTAAAATGTCTAACTTGAGCAAATCGAGTTAGTACGGAGTAAAATAAACCTGCGCCTAGGCATAAATAGATGAGTGCATCACTCCAAACAACATCATTAACGGCGCTTACAAAAGCTTCCATGAACATCCTCACAGTTATATTTATTATTATTAATTACCATACTCTGCTACTCAGAATACCTGTCATAAGCTTTACGAAATAAGGGGTTAATCTTTTCCGTTTTTCTTATTGTTCAATCGATATTAACTTAAGTGCCCAACCTTGTTAACAGTTAATTTTCAAAACAACTTATTGTTTATTTATATTAAGTCTTCCAGAGCAACGTTTAACTAAGTGCAAATTGATTTAGACTATATGGTATTAAATCTGTCGAGAAGGTGTATTGAAACGTTTTAGTGCTGTGGTGGGTAAATGATTCTTATTTTTTGATACGGTTGGTTTAGCTAAAAGTAAAAAGGGTATCAATATTTATTGATACCCTTTGAAACTAACGTTTTATCTTAAGTTGTCTACAACATTAACAATGGCTGCTAAAGTATCTTGACCAAATTGATATGAACGACGATCTGACCAACCATAATCTGGATCGGGTAAGTCATTATTATCTTTAAATGGCATTTCTACTGTGTAAGTAAGTGCTTTAAATTCTTCTGCTGTCGCTGATGAACCTACTGTTAGGTTAGCTTGACCTGGTTCGTCTTTATCGTAGCCATGCGTATCTTGAAACTCTGGAGTAATAGTTAAAAGCGCGGCCTTAAAGCTATCTTCTAGGCCTTTTAGGCGTGCATCATAGCTTGGTATGCCTTCGCTACCGGCAACAAAATTATATGGAATGGCTTCATCACCATGAATGTCTAGGTGCATGTCTAAGCCGGCTTCGCGCATTTTATTAAGTACTAAGTAAACTTCTGGGCTGTTTTCCATGCTGGGTGTTTGCCATTCACGGTTTAAGTTAACCCCTTTAGCGTTAGTGCGTAGGTGACCGCGTGCACTGCCATCTGGATTCATGTTTGGCACGATATAAAATACCGCTTTTGATAGTAAGGCTGCTGCATGAGGGTCTTCATCATCAAGTAGCTTGTGTACTAAGCCTTCTACAAACCACTCTGCCATTGTTTCACCTGGGTGTTGACGAGCAGTGATCCAAATTACTTTTTTATCGGCGCTTGGCTGACCAATTTTAAGCACGCTCATGTCACGCCCATCAAGTGTTTGGCCTAGTGTTTCTAGTTGGCAAATTTCTTGGCTTTGCGCCCATGCTAATAAGTCTAAATGACGATCGTAGCTGTAAGGAGCAAAGTAGGCGAAGTAAACGCTGCTGCACTCAGGCTCAAGCTCAAATGTTAATGTGCCATTTTCATACGAAGACGGTACACGGAACCATGTTTGACGGTCGTATGAAGCGACAGCTTGGTAGTCTACCCAACCATCAGGGTATGCAGACTTATCAAGATTATTAATATTTAACTGATGAAGTTGATAAGGCGTTGTCTCAAGACGAAAGTGAAACCACTGATAAAACTCAGACTGATGATCTTTATTAATTTCTAGCTGAATATTTAACGGATCGGTGGCTTCAATAACTTTAATATTACCACTGTCGAAATTGCTACTGATTTTCATTACAACAAACCTATTAGTTAACTGTGTGTCTTTGGCTAAGGCATTTAGCCAAGAGGTAAATACGTGTCACTGCACTTTAAAAGTGTATAAACGCGTACCCAATTTAATAAAGCGTACCATAACCGCTTCACTTTAAAAATCTTCAGACCTAAAAAAGCCAGCAAGTGCTGGCTTTTCTTAATAGCTCATGTGTTTATCGAGGTAAACTTGGGAATGAGACTTCTGCCATGTCGCGCATACAGCGAACTACCTGACAGCTATAACCAAACTCATTGTCGTACCATACGTAAAGTACTACGCGGTTATCATCAACAATCGTTGCTTGAGAATCAACAACACCTGCGTAACGGCTACCCACTAAATCGGTAGAGACGATTTCAGTTGATGCTGTGTAATCAATTTGATCACGTAGGTCTGAGTGAAGTGCTGTTTCACGTAAAAACGCATTAAGCTCTTCAACCGTTGTACTCTTTTCAAGGTTCAAGTTTAAGATAGCTAACGATACGTTTGGTGTAGGTACACGGATTGCGTTACCTGTTAGTTTACCTTCAAGCTCTGGTAATGCTTTAGAAACCGCTTTCGCAGCACCTGTTTCAGTGATAACCATGTTTAGCGCCGCAGCACGACCACGACGTTCCGCTTTGTGGTAGTTATCAATTAAGTTTTGGTCATTAGTGTACGAGTGAACCGTTTCAACATGGCCATTCTTAATACCAAACTGATCGTTTAATGCTTTAAGTGTTGGCGTAATCGCATTGGTTGTACAGCTTGCTGCACAGACAATTTTGTCTTCCGGTAAAATATCTTGGTTGTTTACACCGTAAACGATATTTTTAATATTACCTTTAGCAGGCGCTGTTAATAATACTTTTGCAGCCCCTTTAGATTCTAAATGCTGACCA
Source organism: Pseudoalteromonas sp. APC 3250 (assembly GCF_030407915.1). Lineage (NCBI taxonomy): Bacteria > Pseudomonadati > Pseudomonadota > Gammaproteobacteria > Alteromonadales > Pseudoalteromonadaceae > Pseudoalteromonas > Pseudoalteromonas sp. APC 3250. The sequence goes on along the minus strand of NZ_JASDCM010000020.1, from coordinate 8,439 downwards.
AGGCCGGCTTCATCTTTCCAGATACCTGTGTTATCAACGACTAATGCGTTTTCGATGCCGTAGGCGCTGTAATCAACTTCACTTGGCGAGTTAGCGTAGATAACTTGAATGTAGCTACCGTTCGCTTTAATTGCATTACGCTCTTTATCGATAGTGATAGAACCATTAAATGGACCATGGATAGAGTCACGACGTAATAAGCTTGCACGTTTCTCTAAATCGCCATCTTTACCGCCACGCACAACAATAGCGCGAAGGTTTAAATCGGCATACGGGCCTGATTTTTCAATTAATAAACGCGCTAATAAGCGACCGATACGACCAAAACCGTAAAGTACAACGTCACGTGGTGCTTTTGGTTTAGAGTCAACAATTTCAGCAAGTTCATCTTTAACAAACTCTTCTACTGAACGACCATTCGCTGCATCTGTGTATAAATAGCTGTATGCTAATTTACCAATATCGATACGGGCAGAATTTAATTCCATTTTGCTGATAGCTTCTAAGAATGGGAAGCTTTCACGTAGGCGCAGTTTAGTCCCTTCAAATTGAGCTACTGATTTGTGAGACTTGATAATATCAATAGTGCTTGAATTTACTAATGGACGGCCGTAAACAGCGATTTCGATACCACGATTACGGTACAATTTACCAATAATAGGCTGCATGCTTTCTGCGTAATCTTGACGTTCTTGCCAGCTACTTGTGTATTCTAACTCGTGAGATGAGGTCATTTTTTTTACCTAATTAAACAATTTTGAACGGATAGCCTAAGAATGCATCAAATTTTGAGAGCAACGCATTCCTTCGGGCAGGTCTATTCTAATTTAATCTCATTTTATTCTCTACTGTTAGAGACTAAAGTTTAGGCTAGAATAATACTATATGAGGGTCTGTTGACCTTTGCGGATTAAAATTTGTTCAAACTAGGGACAATTTAATCGCGGCGCGAGGTTTGTAACCTAGTGGGCTAAGTCAAAACCGAGCAAAGCTTCCGCGTCCTGCTCACGCCCCTTACCTACATCCATGTAGGCAACAAAGAGTAAATCGCACCTAGGCAGAACCCTTCGGGCAGCGCCTGTTTGGCATTGATGCTACGTTATCGCCTATTTATGGGGAATAACCACACCACATAGGCTCTGCCTTGTCTCAATACCAAACAGACTGCTGCAAATTCAACCTTGAAAGGTCAACAGACCCTAATAATTTGAGAGACTCGGATGGCTTTTAAGCGCATAACCCTCGCCTTTGCAATTTTGCTTACAGGCTGTGAAGAATCTTTAACCGTTGAAGATATTTGCGTTCAATCGCCGGCCATATGTAATGATCTTAACCAAGATAGTCACTGTAAAGCGCAGCGAGAACGTACTATTTTTTCTCGTCACCTTGAATCTTTACAACCAACCGATGAACAAAAATATCAATTACTTAAAGCGTTTGAGCATTACAATCAATGTATTGCTTTGGCAGCCAACATTCAGCACATAAAACTAAAAAGCAAAACCACGGCTCGCCGACATGCCCACTTAACGAGCATGAGGGAAATGGCACGGATTTATCAACAGACAAAACACACCAGCCACCCGGGCTTGCTTTATTATCATTGGTCAAGAAACAATGACGAAAGTGCATTAACACGTTTGCTCGCTTTAGAACATACTGCAGAAGTTGAACAAAGTGCTGAGATGCAATTTTACTTAGCGTCTTATTACATTAAGGTTGATGAAGAAAAAGCGATTAATTTTTTATACAACACGCTAGCGCTGAATAAAGCGAAGCATGAACCGAACCCTGAAATATATATGTCTTTAATCAGCCTGTTTTATAAACATCAACAATATAAACATGCTTATATTTTTGCCAAAATAGCTCAGTTTTCTGGTATTGAACATATTGATATACTGTTAATTGAGCAGCAGTTAATAGCACAAGGAAAGAATTTAGAGAGTTTAGATAGGTTAGCCGAGCAGACTTTGCAGCAAATAGATCAAGGAACGTTTATCTCCCCCCGGAAATAATAAAACAGATACAAAAAAGGCAGCTTACGCTGCCTTTTTGTTTATTTTTTGCTAGTGCCTACTTCGACACGGGTTTTTAACTTTTGCCCCGGTCTAAAGGTAACCACGCGACGTGCTGAAATTGGGATATCTTCTCCCGTTTTCGGATTACGTCCCGGCCTTTCTTTCTTATCTCGAAGATCAAAGTTACCAAATCCAGAGAGCTTAATCTGCTCGCCTTTTTCAAGCGCTGAGCGGATTTCTTCAAAAAACGCTTCAACTAAATCTTTGGCATCTTTTTTATTGATCCCGAGCTTTTCAAATAGGTGTTCAGCTATGTCGGCTTTAGTAAGCGCCATATCTAGTCCCTCAACGATGCATTAAACTTTTCGGCCAGTGCGGCCACCACGTTATCAACTACCTGATTGATATCTTTCTCTTCGAGTGTTCTATCAACCGCTTGCAGTGTTAGAGCAATCGCCAAACTCTTATAATTTGGCTCAATACCTTTGCCCTTATACACATCGAATAAGTTTAGGTCAACCAATTGATTTCCGCCAACTTTTCCGATGACGTTTAAAATATCACCTATTTTAACGCTGTCTTGTACTAAAATAGCGATGTCGCGGCGATTTGATGGAAATTTAGACACCCCAACAGCCTGCGGTAAATTTCTTTTTTCTAATGCCGACATTTCAATTTCAAACACAAAAGTAGCGTTATTGATATCTAACGATTTTTGCGCTTGAGGGTGTAATGCACCAAAGAAACCTACTTTTTTTCCATCAACATAAATAACAGCTGATTGACCAGGATGAAGGCCATCTGATTGCTCGGCTTTAATTTCAAAGCGGCTAACATCATTGGTAATAGCAAGTAATGCTTCAACATCCCCTTTTAGGTCGTAAAAATCAACGTTACGTTTTTCTTCAACCCAATGTTCGCCATGCACAAGCCCGGTAATAACACCACCAATAACCGGCACTTGGTAAACGCCATTTTCTGCGCTTTCATCGCTGATAAATTTAAGGCCATGTTCAAATAAGCGAATGCGTGGTTGCTGGCGGTTTTGGTTATAGGCAACAGATGCTAATAAGCCAGGCATTAAACTTACACGCATCGCTGACATTTCAATTGAAATTGGGTGCGGCAATACCAATGCGTTACACTCTGGATGTAAAATAGCTTGCGCTTTAGGATCAACAAAACTGTAAGTAATGGCTTCTTGATAACCACGGGTTACTAGCGCATTACGAAAACGGCTCAGTGCAACAGTTGACTCATCGTGTGTGGTCATTTTAAGTTTTGCAGTTGGTGCCACATTAGGAATACTGTTGTAACCGTATACACGTGCTACTTCTTCAATTAAATCTTCTTCAATACGAATATCAAAGCGGTAGCTTGGTACATCAGCGCTCCAGCTATCATTGTCAAATTTAACATCAAGACCTAAACGCGTAAGTATATCGGTTACTTTAGCATCGTCAATGTGATGACCAATAACACGGTCTAAACGTGAACGACGTAAACGCACTTCAGTTACTTTTGGTAGTTTATCTGCAGCAACAGCTTCAACGATTGGACCTGCGTTACCACCTACAATCTCCAGAAGTAACGCTGTAGCGCGCTCCATGGCATCGTGTTGTAGTGCAAAGTCGACGCCACGCTCATAGCGATGAGATGCATCAGTGTGCAAACCATAGCTGCGTGCTTGTCCTGCAATAGCCACAGGGTTGAAGAATGCACTTTCTAACAGGATATCAGTTGTTTTTTCAGTAACACCCGATTGCTCACCGCCAAAAATACCAGCAATGGCTAGTGCTTTATGATGATCGGCAATCACTAATGTCGATTCATTTAATTTAGCCGTATTACCGTCTAATAAAACCAGCTCTTCACCTGGGGTTGCACTACGTACTTTAATTCCACCTTCAATCGCATTTAAATCAAATGCATGCATTGGGTGGCCAAGCTCTAATAATACAAAGTTAGTCACATCAACAACCGGATCGATTGAACGTACACCACTACGACGTAGCTTTTCAACCATCCATAATGGCGTCTCAGCGTCTAGGTTAATGCCCTTAATAACACGCCCTAAATAGCGAGGACAGGCATCATCGTTAACCAACTCAATTGATACTTTGTCTTCAATTGTCGGCGTTACCGCTGGAATGCTTAATGTATTTACATCAATACTGTTAAGTACGCCGACTTCGCGGGCAAGCCCTTTAATACCTAAACAGTCGCCACGGTTAGGCGTTAAATCTACGTCAATAATGTTGTCATCAAGCGCTAAATATTCGCGTAAATCGTTACCAATAGGCGCATCAAGAGGCAATTCCATAATGCCATCGCCTTCTTCACTAATACCTAGCTCATCAAACGCACATAACATGCCGTGTGAAGGCTGACCACGGAGTTTGGCTTTTTTAATTTTGAAATCGCCTGGTAACACTGCGCCAACAGTGGCAACTGCAACTTTAATACCTTGGCGGCAATTTGGTGCACCACAAACAATATCAAGCAGTTCATCACCACCAACATTAATTTTTGTTACACGTAGTTTATCTGCATCAGGGTGCTGGCCACATTCAACCACCTCACCTACAACAACACCATTAAATTTGGCTGCTGCCGGCTCAACGCCATCTACTTCTAAACCAGCCATTGAAAGCTGTTCCGAAAGAGCTTGCGTATCAATTGCAGGATTTACCCACTCTCTTAACCACTTTTCACTAAATTTCATTTTATCTCTTCACTCTTAACGGAACTGGTTTAGGAATTTTAAGTCATTTTCGAAAAACGCACGTAAATCGTTTACGCCGTAACGCAACATGGTTAAGCGCTCAACACCCATACCAAAAGCGAAACCTGTGTATTTTTCAGGATCGATGCCTACAGACTTAAGTACGTTAGGATGAACCATGCCGCAGCCTAATACTTCTAACCATTTACCATCTTTACCCATCACGTCCACTTCGGCTGAAGGCTCTGTAAACGGGAAGAATGAAGGACGAAAACGAATTTCCATGTCTTCTTCAAAAAAGTTACGTAAAAAGTCATGTAAAATACCTTTAAGCTCAGTGAAGCTTACATCAGTATCAACCATCAACCCTTCCACCTGATGGAACATAGGCGTGTGTGTTTGGTCGTAGTCATTACGGTATACACGCCCTGGCGAAATAATACGCAGTGGCGGTTGCTCAGTTTCCATAGTACGAATTTGTACACCACTGGTTTGAGTACGTAAAACCAGCTTAGGATTAAAGTAAAAGGTATCGTGATCGGCGCGAGCTGGGTGATGCTCTGGTATATTTAACGCATCAAAGTTATGAAAATCATCTTCAACTTCAGGGCCTGATTTAACAGCAAAGCCAAGTTCACCAAAGAAGCTTTCAATACGCTCAATGGTGCGAGTTACTGGGTGCAAACCACCCGATGGCATAACACGCCCAGGTAAAGTTACATCGATTGTTTCTGCTGCTAGTTTTTCTTCTAATGCTTTACTTGCTAACAATTCACGCTTGTCATTAATCGCAACTTGCACGTCTTGCTTAGCTTGGTTAATTACTTGGCCTGCTTCTTTACGTTCTTCAGGGGCAATTTTACCTAACGTTTTAAGTAAGCTGGTAATTTCGCCTTTTTTACCAAGATAGTTAACCCTGATCTCTTCTAGCTGCGCGATTTCACTGGCACTGGCTACCGCCTCAAGTGCTTGCGCTAATATGTTTTCTAAGTTCATTCGATACCTGATCTTTCACAGAAGGTGATTACAATTTAGTTAGCTAATGATAACTGAAAGCAGGGTCTAGATTCTAGACCTACTACAGCTTTAGCGTTGATTTTATAAAAGGAATAGTCAATTTTCGTTGTGCAGCCATGGATGCGTGATCTAATTTGTCTAATACATCCAATAAAGCACGCATATCACGACTCAAACGCGTTAATAAAAATCGCGCACATTCATCGCTCAGTTCAAGCCCACGCATATTTGCACGCTTAACCAGCGCCTGTGCTTTATCATCGTCACTCATAGAACGAATTTGAAACGTAGTGCCCCACTTTAAACGGGATTCTAAGTCGGGCAAGCTAATATTAAGCATGTTAGGCAGTAAATCGGCAGTCACTACCAGCATTTTATTGGGCTCATTAAAGCGATTAAAAAAGTTAAATAACGCTTTTTCCCATGCATCATTGCCTGCTACCAAGTGCACATCATCAATACACAATACATCCAATGCTTCAAGCCCATCTAAAACCATTGGTCCAAAATGAATGACCTCGCGCATGGAAAGCAGCATATTAGATAAGCCACGCTCTTGTGCTTGAATACAGGTAGCATATAGTAAGTGAGATTTACCAGAATCTCCTAAGCCACACAAATAGGTATACTGAAAAGAGTGAGCAAGCTTAGAAAAGCTATCTTTGAGATGATTTACCTCGAGTGAGTCTTCACCGCCAAAGTAGGATGCAAATGTTTCATCGTCCGGTAAAGTAACCGGCAATGCCATTTGTATTGGCTCTTGAGTTAGCATTAATTTACAACCCATTGATACTCTAGGCTTTGCTCATCAACTATGTGATAAAAAGCACGAGGATCAACATAGTCTTTAAAGGCGTTATCCAGGCCAAGGGCTTTTTTAAGGTCACTCACAGTCCCCGTATGATGAAGCTCAAACTCAACCGAATCGGGTGTTTTGCGTAAAATAACAGCTTGAGTTACTACGCTTAGATTCATTAAGCGGCGCTTAGCCAATTCAATATCAACAAAGCTCTCAGTCCCTTTTAAAGTTAAATTGGCAGTACGCTGCTCATAATAAGCATTAGGATCAATCGCATATTCACCAGCTAAACCTTGTGCTAAATCATCAATCATTTGCGCAACAATTTGCTGTCTATAGCCAGTGATACGGTTAGATTCAAACATTTCATCATTGGTAAAGCGCCAATCTAGTACCCAATTATCAGAGTTAAACGCTTGATACATTCTAGCAGTAATACTTCGCTCAGCACTGTAGCGTTTAGATGCCTCTTCTACAGGCCCAGAAAAATTTCCCCAAACTTCAGGGACACCAACAAGCCGTCTGTCTTGTAAATCGAGTAAAGGCACAACAACCGGTAAACCGCGGCGGCTTGCTTTGTCGTAAATCAGTTGCTCTAACTGAGGATAACTCTCTTGAGTAACCAGCTCTCGCTGCCTGTTATCTTCAATGCCTAACCAGATAGCAACCAGTGGACGTTGAGCTCCCCACAACGGCAAATTAAGATCTTTTATTAGTGCATTGATCTTTCGCGCTTCAAATTTAACTAGTAACTTAAGCGTTCCGGGAATACGCTCATCGTATTCAAATTTAAGCATATAATCAGATATATCTTTGGTGCGTTGCTGTGCTATCTGATTTTCATCTGCACTTTTATCACCACTCACTTTTACTAGTACGTTAAGAAGCGCTTTGCGACTAGCGTCTAAACGCGCATCACGAGATTTATCTTCTACAACCAAAATATCTTGATATAGATCAGTTACTTCAACTGCAGATACAGAAACACAAAAGAAAATGGATAAGGCGCTAATTAATAATCTATACACAGGCAAATCAATATTGGTTTTAAACTGTTTTGATCCTAAATCAAAGCCACTAACAAAGCAAAATTATATTTTTCTCAGAAACGAACACCGTTAAGCTTGCTTTAATAATATAAAAACTCAAAGTAAGCTGCGGCTCATTTGAGTCTGTTTGCTACTTCTTAGCAACAGCGCATGGCAAAACAGCGTTGAGAGTCATAATGAAAGCATGCAGGTAGCTTTTGGCTATTATTTTTTCCTTTTAACTAGTGCATTTCACCTTGCACCTTTATTTTTCACTTTTCTGCAGACGTAAAAAAGCCCGACTATTTCTAATCGGGCTTTCTCTAATTTGGAGCCTGGTAGTGTCGTGGTGCCCACGCGGTAGAGAGTTACATAGCAAATGTATAGAGTCGGCATTAGGCGCTTATTATTTTCCTTTTACCTGATGCCTTTTACCTTTCACCTGCGTTTTCACTTTCCTGCAGACGTAAAAAAGCCCGACTCTTTCGAATCGGGCTTTCTCAATTTGGAGCCTGGTAATGTCCTACTTTCACATAGCAAATGCTACACTATCATCGGCGCTGTTTCGTTTCACTACTGAGTTCGGCATGGGGTCAGGTGGGTCCAAAACGCTATTGTCACCAAGCAAATTTGGTGTAAGGTCGATTTAATCGAGCTTACTAAAATTTGGAATTTCTGATAATAAAAGTCTTCAAGTATCTACTTTAGTCTATTAACTTCTTGCTTAAACTATCACATAAAACGCGTTTGGCGTTGTATGGTTAAGCCTCACGGGTAATTAGTACAAGTTAGCTTAATGGCTCACACCACTTCCACATCTTGCCTATCAACGTTGTAGTCTTCAACGGC